>CAQBGY010000999.1 GCA_948759685.1 uncultured Eubacterium sp. | reverse complement strand
TTAACTCGCCCTCGTCATAGCGGTAGCAGTCGGGGAAATACTTCACAATGATACCACCCATGATGTACTTGTGGTGGTTCTCGGCTTTGCGTTTCTTCTCGTTCTGCTTTTTCTTTTCGTTGGCTACACGCTGTTGCGCCTGTTTCAATGCCTGTAATGCTTTTTCTAAGTCTTTACTGACTTCAACTTTGTTTTCAACCATTTTTAATACCTTTTCCTTTCTGTAATGCGTTGATAGCTGCCGAAAATAAAAATGGTGGCAAGTTTTCCGTTAGGATCACTGCCACCATAGGTAAGCAATATTAAATTTTGTATATCCTTTTTCTCATTGATACTATTTTGAAAAAGTTGGAGTTTATGATTTCATCAATTCCTTTCAGCAATTCTATATGTGAAGAAACAATCGATAACTATCAGCATTACCCCTATTCCTAATACAGATACTAAACAAGAAATGCCTTTCAAAACTATACAAACTCCTATTATAATAATTCCTCCAACAATAAAAGAAATTCCACCCATACGCTGACATTTTTTCCATGTTACTTCATTTTTCATGCTCCAATGTGTCCTCAATCCCATAATAGAATTCATTCTTAATTTAGGCATGATATTTCCTGTAACAATCATCAGCACACCGACAATGCCAAAAATAAGCTGATTGATATCAAGGGGAAGTGATGAGAGATTTTCCACCTTGTTAAAATCTGTGTAAAGAGAATAACCATTCACAACATTAAACAGTATCAGTACTAAGATACCCGTGACAATGATAATTTTTTTATTGTTTTCCCCATGTTCTTCCTGCTTCGCCGCCACCCGTGACATTACAAGCAGAAAGTATCCCATTAGGACGGTTGCTATCGGATACAACAATGCCTCATATTTACTTCCCCATCGGGTAACTTGATTATCAAATCCATAGTGTGCAGGAATTTTGTCTGGAAGATATTGTAGTGCAACCAAAGTAACCACTAAAGGAAGATACATAAGAATAAAATATACTGTTTTTTTTGTTTTCATTTTTGACCTCCTCTTAACTCATTAATCCACATAACAGTTTCATCAAGTACGGATAAGTTTAATTCATAATAAATAAAATTTTTAAATTTTGTTTCGTAAATCAAATCTGCCTTTTTTAATTTTGATAGATGATATGACAACGCCTGGGGTGTCATATCTAAAGAATTTGCTAAATCACCCGAACTTATCTTTCCCTCCTTTAGTTTCTGCAAAATATTTCTTCGGTTTTCATCTGCCAACGCTGCCAATATCTCATGTACCGCCAATATACCATCTCCAACTCTATTTCAATAAATCTTTAAATAGATTATACAGAGTGATTATTAGATTGTCAATACCTATTTAAAAATATTTTTAAATACTTGGATATTTCTATTCTACAAAATGTCTTTATCTTCACTCATTCTGTTCCGTTCAATCATCATCTGCCTTGCCCATTCCCTCTGCTCTGTGCTGACCGCCCTCGGCTTGCGGTAGCTGATGTGTGATTTCGGAAAGGAATAGGTTTTAGATACTTTGTCCTGCTCCGTCAATTTGTATGTATCGGGGAAGTCGGCAACAAGCGTGTCAAGTTTCCGCATGACTGCCTTATCCCTTGTGTAGAGGGTGGCTGTCTGTTCTCCTGCATTGTAATTGACAACCGTTTCCTGCTCGTATCGTGAAAGTTTCATAGTGCCATATCCCCCTTTCCTTTGCTGTGGGTTCTGTGCTTTTTTCCCTCGGCAACTATCGGCTGTTTTGCCTGCTCCTTTGCTTTGACTAACCTTGTCCTTATGGAATGGTCACGCTCGGTCAGTTTCCGTCTTTTGGTGGTGGCGGTCAGTTCCGCACACGTTTTTTCTGACAGGGCATTTAATTTCTTCAATGTGCCGCTTACTATCTGCTTTGTGTCACTGTCCTTTATCTGCGGAAGAATAGCGGACAGACTGGCGCACGTTTCCGCTTTGCTCTGCTCCCCAAACTGATAGATTAAGTTGATTTCATCAGCGTTAAAAGGTATCTGAAAATTTGCGCCCTCACATAAACGCTCCACGCCCACGCACTTAGGGAGATTTCCTGTC
>CAQBGY010000998.1 GCA_948759685.1 uncultured Eubacterium sp. | reverse complement strand
TACGATATGTTCTATGGGTTAAATGCACTGGTTTCATTCCTCTGCTGTTATATCGGCCTGATATTTCTGCTGATCTGCGCCGCACTGCTGGCTTTGAAACAGCTTACGGAGACAACGGATAACATTTACCGCTATGGACTGCTCCAGAAGCTGGGGGCAGGAAAGAAACAGGTTAACCGTACCCTGTTATTCCAGACAGCTATTTTCTTTGCGGCCCCGCTTGCTGTCGCCGGTATTTATTCTGCTGTCCTGATGGGGAAAGCAATGGAGATTGTAGAGGAATTTATGAATATCCATATTTCAACCAATATGGTTTTCACAGTTGTGATATTCCTTATGGTATATGGAAGCTATTTTATCGCTACCTATCTGTCCTGCAAACGGATGGTGACAGAACATCAAAATAAACGAATGGAGGAGTAAAGGATATGCCGGAAAACATTAAATGGGATGCTGTATTTCAAAGCATTGTTGATACATGGCTGCCGCTGTTTGGCGTCACTGCAGCAATCATTGTTATCGCTGTGGTAGTCCATATCATCAAGAAAAAACGGAAATAATAAAAATGCCAAATAATACAAAAGCTAACCGCCGCTATGGTAGACCGCCATATGCGGCGGTCTGCGTATTGGAAAGCGGGGGAAACAGAGTTAATATGCTGACACAGCGGTTTGCGTTTGTGCCGCCTTGCGGGGCATTCGCCCCTTTCAATTTAGAGAGAGTGAAGAATTGTTTTTTGGAAAGCAACCAACAGTTGCCGGATTGGAACGTATAGGTGGATTGATTATGGAAAAACGCTAAAGTATAATGAATGCCTGGAGGATGTCAGAATGGAATTTAAAGAAAAATTGCAATTACTAAGAACAAATATGAAACTGTCACAGGAAGAACTTGCTAACAGGCTGGATATATCAAGACAGTCTATAACAAAATGGGAGAATGGACAGTCTTTTCCGGATATTCAGAACCTTATACAGCTTAGTGAGATTTTTAAAGTCTCCATAGACAGGCTTGTGAAGGAAAATGATATCTGTACAATCAGTCTTTTTTGTGAACAGAAATATCCTATGCAGGATATCAGGATTTTTTTAGTCAGGGCAAAAAATAACACATATATCACGGGTGAAAATGAAATCATGCCGTCACAGCCTGGTTCCCACGATTTCCGTTATGAAGATGGTGATTACCTGTATATGGATACTTACCTTGGCGGGCAGAAATTCATAGGCGGGGAACGAGTCTGGATAAGGAATCATGCAGTGTGGGCTATGAATTATTACGGGGAGAGCCTGGATGAGAATTTTGATATTATATTTTTGAAAGAAGCGCTTTCTCATGTGTCGGTTTCCATGCCGTTCCGAGGGCCGGAATTCTATCAGAAAGGCGATTATATGTACCAGTGCCAGGTGCAGGGTGATTTTGAATGTTTTTCAGGAGAGGAACGGATATATTGCAGGCAGAAAAAGGTATATGCCTGTATGTTCCACGGAGGGACTATCTTATGAACATGGTAGAAAAAGAAGTAGTAGTAAAAGATCTGGTTACAAAATCAAACCTTCCGGCAAGCGATTATGTGATAAACCCTTATGTAGGCTGCCCTCATGGGTGCAGGTACTGTTATGCCTGTTTTATGAAGCGGTTTACGAATCATGGTGAGGCATGGGGGAGTTTTATTGACATTAAGCGGTGTGACAAGCCGATAAGCAAAAAGAAACTGCAGGGGAAGTCTGTTTTCCTGTCATCTGTGACGGACTGCTACAATCCATTTGAGGAAAAGTACCGTAATACACGGAAGATACTGGAGCAGCTAATTTCCATAAATTGCGAACTGAATATTTCAACAAAATCCCATCTGATTTTGAGGGATATTGATTTATTAAAGCAGTGTAATAATTTGAAAGTCTCGGTATCAGTCAATACATTAGATGAGCAGTTTAAAAATGATATGGATCATGCCAGCAGCATCATGAAACGGCTAGAAACACTGGAAACATTGCATCAAAATGGCATATACACTGTTTTGTTTATGTCTCCTATTTTTCCGGGCATAACATATAAATTATTTTTACCATAAGGAGTTGGTAGAAGCAAAAT
>CAQBGY010000997.1 GCA_948759685.1 uncultured Eubacterium sp. | reverse complement strand
ACGCTTATGATTATTTAGATATAAACATCAACGGTCAAATCTTCCCATTGATTTTTTCTAAGATAGCCACCATTCGCCCTGCGGAAAGCCTGTGCTTCCTCAAAACTTATGGTAAAAGTCCAGAATGGTTTTCGCCTATCTTTGTGATATAGCCGCCTGTGCAGTGTTTATCGGTCGGTGGTATACCAGATACTGGTAATTTATTTCGGAATACTGGAATGATTATAAGGCTTTCATTTTTCATCGTTTAACGCATTTCCTGTAATTTTGTTTCCTCAATTTCACGTTGAAATGCCCATCCTGCCTGATTATAATAATCCATTCTTTCTTTGTCTGTCATGTGCTTTGTTATTTCGTAATTATATTCCCGTAATTTATGAATGTCTTCAATTGTAAAATCTGGGCTTAAAACAGGTTTTTCCATAATCATCCCTCGCTTTCTAACAATACAGACGGGCTCCAAATCTCTATCGGTTTATAACCCTCCAGATTTGTGATAGCCCTTACACCACGGATAGTTTTAATATTTACAATATGTTTAAAATTCCACGATATAATACAATCGCAGTTACCTGAAACAGCCGCACCTATATGTTGACAATCATCAAGGCTCTTTTCTGTCAATATGCCCATACTGATAATCCGCTTTGCAAGTTCTGACACTTCCTGCGTAATATCAATCGTAGAATATTTTATCTGCTTCAAATAATCTCTCAATGCACTTCTTTTCGGTTCCGGACAGTCCGAAACCTCCTTTAATGTCACCGTAGAAAGGCATACCTCATACACACCACTCCGAAACATTCCCCACAATTTCCTTGTATCTGCCATTTTTTCCGGTACATCTTCCTGCATCAGATGGCTGATAACAGATGTATCTAAATATACTTTTAATTTCCTGCCCATTTTTCTCACTTCCTTTTTATTTATTTTAGCACGATTCCTTTTTTCTTACAATAAAAACTATCGTTGTATTTTAAGCAATATGAGGGAACTCTCCATTATTAGGATAGCTCCCTCATAAACAATCTCGAAAACCTGTATTTATTCTGAACTGGCATTAACTACTCTTTAAACAACGCCTTAAAAATAACAACTCCTATTAACAAAAGCATTAACAAAATTGCTCCATAGGTAATATAAATCAAGAGTGAAAGAATCTTAGAGCCAAACCATGCCAATAATGCCACAATCCCCAAAAACAAAATTGCCTTTCCTTCATCCGAATTTGTCATGAATCCCCATATAATAGCAATCACTATAATAGCAATAATTATTCCCATTTTTTCTCCTTTGCTTACTAAAAAATATTATCCCTTAACCCAACTATGCGGTTTTGGCATCCCTGCTCTGTTTTTACCTTTTTTAACACAAATTCCTGGAAGCGGACGCCCGCTTGTCGTCAATCTTCTTCCACAGTATGTACATACCCAATGCTGCATTTTCATTAAACTTACCTCCTGTTCATTTTCCATTTTATCTTTTACCAAGTATATCATATTATTTAGACTTTTGCAATATATCTATTTGCATTTGCATATGTATGGATTGTTTATGCAAATAATTTTATTCACTATACTTTTACTTGGAAGGAAAAAAGAATGGATAAAAAGACAAAATATGCTGAAAAATATATACGGATTGGATTGAACATTGCTTATTACCGGAAACTGCGTGGTATGACACAACTACAGCTAGCAGAAGCTGTAAATATCAGCAGGACGCATATGAGCAATATCGAAGCCCCTAATGTCCCAACTTCTGTGTCTTTGGACACACTTTTTGAAATAGCTGATATACTGGATGTTGACATTACCTCTTTATTTGACCTGAAAAAATAAAGATTATATTTACAATGGCAGATACCACAAAAGATTTTCACTCCTATGGTATCTGCTTTTTTATGCTACCACTTACCATACCCCTGCTTTTTATTCTTTCAGGATAACCAGCTTCTTCTGGTAGCATTCCACACGCACACTGCAGCCTGTTTCAAAGCCCCACTGCTCCACCCAATTTCCCTGCAGTACAATCTGCGGCACGGTAGCCCCTCTGCTCCCTGTGGCTCCATAGACTTTTACCCTGCGGGTGATTACAT
>CAQBGY010000996.1 GCA_948759685.1 uncultured Eubacterium sp. | reverse complement strand
ACAACGAGGACGCCAGCCGCCAGGGACTGCCGCCCAACCGCTGCAATCCCTTTGTAATCGAGTGCATCAGCGGTACATTCCTGCTGTGCGGGCTTTCAGACGGGAAAGGCTTCTGGTTCCTTTCTCCTGCCGAGCAGGAAGATACAAGACATTTCAACAAATTGAAGAATCATATTTCTTTGTCAAATTACCGATTTCTATTTGAACCTTACTAAAAACATTGCTGTTTTTAGTAAGCAACGAAGTATTATTTTCGGATTCTGACAAAATAACTTTGCTAACAGCAAAAATTGCGTCCTTGATCATTTCTTTTTCGCCTACATCAGGTATACCAAGCTCTTTATACTGCTTTTTTAAGTTTGCATATGCATTCAGTAAGATAATATCCCCAGTGTTCATAAAGCGAAAATCTTCAATATGTTCAAGTACCCAGGATTGAGGGATACCAATATACTTGGAAAAATCATCTTTCTGATTGTTTCGTCTTGTTTTCCTGTATAGCGTTAATACCTGAGAAATCGATTGGTATGTAGCATAAGCTTCAATAACCTTTTCTGCCGTAATCCCGGACAACAATTCTTCAATCATCTTTTTATCAAACAATGCATTTTTACCACGTTTAGCAAGACTTGCATTTTTATTTATCCAATATCCGACATAATATTGGATAGCTTTTTCCAACTGTATTGTTACTTTATCCTTGATTTCAATCCCACGCTCCGCCATATAATTAGCCTCATTACTCTGCCTCTCAAGAAAATACCCACATTTTAACAATTGCTGTTGTAAGTCTCGAACTATTGGATGATTGGCAATAAAATAGCTGTCACGAATAGGGGTTTGAGAATTTAAATATTCCGTTATTCTCATTCTTTCGCTATAATCCGCAATGGATATGATTCTAACAAGCACATACACCGATTCATTCAGTTTCCCTTTTTGCATTGCATTATAAAGAACATTTACTGACTGACATCCATTGACAATAGAAGCTCCATCCAAAATGATCTCGCTTGAAGCAGGACTGTTTTTTGCTTTGTCACAAATAAAGACTACTCCATTATTGTAAAAATAGAACATATCTGCTTGATCAGTTGACGTAGCCGTTCTATTAATGCCTATATTAACATTTGAACCATATTCATAAAGACGAATATTTTCATCAAAAATCGTTGCTATATTACTGGCAATTGATTCCACAAGTTCCCTTCCATTGACAAAGCCAACTAATGAGTCGATTTTTCTCCCCTGTACATTATAAGCAGACTGCATTTGTTTATATTTTAGGGTGATTGAAATATTGTTTTTACGATTTAGCTTTTCATAAATGTTAGAAATAGCATCTCTGTCATGATAAATAATCTCCAAATTGCTGCCGGTATCCCGCTTAAAAACTTCAGCATTACTTTCTACAATAGACCTATTGGCAACGACCCCTTTGTTATAGCTCACAAAACATATTCTAAAATTCGTTATTACCGTGTTTTCGAGTTGCCTTTTAAATTCTTCAAACTTTTGGTTTTTTCCAGTATACTGCTTGTCATTTGATATTAAAGTTAAGAAACCATTCCATGTTTTTAGTATATCGCCTTGATCAATCTCACAATTAATATTTTCTTTTTTGGACGGAAGCTTATATTGCATAATTGTCAAAGCACTGTTGCTTTCATCTATTAATATAGAATCAATTCCCAGATCTCCATCTCCATCAATAATGGCCTCGGCAATATCTTGGGTATTCAACTTATAATAATTCTCCAAATACCAATGAGCAAATGCGATAGAATCTGTTTTATATTCATTGTCTGCTTTTATTAATTTCAATTTTTCAAGTATTTTTAAATAATAAGATTCGTATTTTGTAATTGCTATTTTTCTCTCCTTTTGTACCATTTTTATTTTCCGAACAAACCTTATTGGGATTCCTTGCAAATAACCTTTAATATTTGAAATTCTTATCTGATTTTCCACTCCACATATATGTTCCTGCCCCTAGGTTTTCCTTTTTACACATTATACCACATTCAACAACAAATATCTATAATACTCAATGAATATCGGCTACGTTTGGGTTTTGGCTAATTACCCAGGTGATGCT
>CAQBGY010000995.1 GCA_948759685.1 uncultured Eubacterium sp. | reverse complement strand
AGACTGGTATTGCGGTGGAAACACTTTATTTATGTGAATGCAGACGGACCCGATGAGCTTCCGGTAACAATAAACTGCATACAAGAATGATAGATAGTACTAATATCCTGCCTGTTGGCAGCAATATTCCTCTTATGAAGCAGCAAATCTGGTAAGGTATTTATAAAGAAGAGTTATTCGGATCTCCCGCCGCAACGCCAAAGGATGCCTTAAACTCTGTACTTTCAGTTCAATCTTTTTTGTTAAATCTCCCAATTCTTTCTCTTTTATCTGTTGTATCTCCTCCTCTGTATGAGTCTAGTAAAAAGATGGCGGGAAAAGCTGCCAGCAGCTGCCGTACAGATACCACCAATTGTCCATTTCCATATATTTTATTTTCAATACCGCTCTGTGTAATATTTCTTTAATCCTGTTAAATACAGGATATCTATTTGACTTTATCCACATCTGTTTTGCCCCTTTCAGTTTCTCTGTACTGCAAATCTCTTTCATGCTGTGTCTGTTCCAGACACGGCAGTTCTTTTTAAGGACAAAAACTGCCTTACAAATTGCTATATCAAAATATGAAATCAGTGTAAAAGAGATTTTAAAGAGAACGGTCTTTGTATATAATAAATTTTGCTTTTTTTAATCTACATAAAATATACTTGCTTTTAGTTTATTTATAAAAGTATTAAGGCAGGTTAAAATAAAAATAAGCTAATAAATTACTGGTAAAATATGGATACTATCGGCAATGATATAACCGAAAAGGAATACAGAACATGATTAGAATAGGAATCTGTGAAGATTTAGAGGAAGAACTAAAGAGAGAAAAAATCATGGTGCAGGAGATCATGCAGGAGCTGGGCTGCAACGTGCAGATTGTCTGCTGTTTAAGCGGGGAGGAGCTTTTGTGTGAGATCGAAAGCAGAGGAGACTTTGATATTCTTTTACTGGATATCCAGATGAATGGCAGAAATGGTGTTGAGACTGCAAGGATTATCCGAGAGACAGACCACAGGGCAGTCATGATATTTATATCTATGTATGACCAGTACTGTAAAGATATCATCAGTGTACAGCCCTTTGCATTTGTAGATAAGCCGGTTGCCAGGGAGGAATTAAAAAGCACCCTGGCAAAAGTCATGGAAATATGGGACCGCAGAGAGGAGATATTTGAGTTTACTTTCCGAAAAAAGAAATACTGTTTTCTGCTGCGGGAAATCTGCTACTTTGAGAGTGACAAAAGAGAGGTGTCTGTGCATGGCAGAGACCGGGTTGTTTCCTATTATGCCAAACTTGACGTTGTGGAAAAGAGTCTGGAAAATTCATCCGTCATGTTTTTGAGGATCAATAAATCCTTTCTGGCAAACATACTGTATATCAGCGAATACCATTACGATCATGTGGTATTGTATAATGGCAGTGAGATTACTATCGGGAGCAAATACCGGGAAGCGGTAAGGAATATGTGCATTGAGAACAGCTCTGAAACATACAAAGCGGGAGTTTAAGATAGGACCTAAAAATATTTTTTTACATTATTATACTGTATGCAGTTTTATTGCATACAGTATATTCATAAATACAAAAGAACAGGTTATAATGTGTAAAAAATATAAAAGGAAGCATGAAGAAATGGAGATTGATTACAAGGCGCTAGGAATGAGAATACGTCAAAAGAGGATGGAAAAACATCTGACACAGGATGCACTTGCTGCTATTGTTGGCGTGACCAACCCTCATTTCAGCAATATAGAAACAGGAAAAACAAAAGTCAGCCTTCCAACGCTTATTGCGATTTCAAATGCACTTTCTGTTTCCACAGATAGACTCCTGTGCGACAATGTCATGCCGTCACAGATCATCTTTGAGGAAGAGGCAAAAGAGCTGTTTGCGGACTGTGATGAATACGAAGTGAGAATACTGGTTGACATGCTCCGGTCTATAAAGGACATACTGCGCAGAAATAAAGAATTACAGAACCGTTTTATGGACTAAAACAGGAAATTAACAGGCAGCCTTCGTAATGTCATACACAAAAAGGATAACCCTGAATCTGTTTCCTTCATCCTTTATATCCAGAACACCATGATATTTTTCTACAATGTCCCGCAC
>CAQBGY010000994.1 GCA_948759685.1 uncultured Eubacterium sp. | reverse complement strand
AGATATAGGTCAGCAAAGCGATTGTCAAAAGGTCGGAAAGTGCATACGTGCAACGTCCTGTAACCCGATGATCCGGTACTGTCATAAAGATTTCGTTCAGCATAGCCTCAGTATCTATATTGTTGATTTTCAACTATAAAGATACAAAAAAATATATAAGATACACAAATATTACCGCACTAAAAATCAGACAATTGTCCATTTTTTCAGTGCTATAAAACTACTAAGAATTTATGACTTCGGATATGCTGGATTCAAAGTATTTCGCCAACATCTATCATCGTTGACTCAAAGCAACCGTTAGTTATCGCACATAATTTTGATGCGGTTGCCATGATATTATTTCAAAAATTCTTGCATAATCGAGAGAATTTGTTTAAATTTGGCGCAATTCTTAGGAATTACCGTAACTTTCAAGTAAAAAGCGTAAAAACGTTTCCTTGATGTTGCCATTTTGGAATTTTACAAATTAAACAACTTGAAAAATCAGTTATTTAACAGTATAATCTAAAAAAAATCATCACATTCTAAGCCATTTCATTATTAACATAGTACGTCGAAAAGTAATTTGGCTCGCTTTTCGTCAAGCTTAATTAACTCGAGCCTATGCTTTATTATATGAAAAGAATCTCTACGCTACTTCTGGCAGCAGCCATCAGCATCACTGCCAACGCAGAAAGCACAAAAATGCTGAAATTGGGTACTCTAACACCCGGAGTAGAAGAACCAGGACTTGTCGCCCAGGGCATTTCGCCCAATGGCAAATATGTATGCGGCAATCTTGAAATGGGCATGGGTTATTTTATCTATAATCTCGAAAACGATGAATGCGTCTATGACGTAACCAGTGACCCCGAAGGTGCCGAACTTCGTCATGTCAACAACAACGGCCTGGCAATCGGCTACAACGGTCCTGGCATCACATTCTCCATGGACAAAGTAGAAACTGTTCTGGAAACACCTTCCGAAGAATACAAATATGTCCTTGGTGAAGCTCTCACCAACGACGGAAGCGTGATGATTGGTGAACTGGTGGGAAGCGGCTACATAACTTATGCAGCCTATTCTGCCAATGGCGGCAAATGGACGATGCTCCCCCAGGGTGACAGCGAAACTCTCGGCCAATATGCCGAATCAGGTTCTACAGCAAAATATATCAGTGGCGACGGCAAAGTGATTCTTGGCCAAGCCGGTGGTCTGCTTGGTCCATCAATTCTCTGGCTCCAGAACGAACAAGGAGAATATGAACTCTATCCTCTCTTCACCACAATACCCGAAGAATACCTCTCGGGCGACAAGGCCTTCCATGACCTTAGCCCTGCATCGGTCAGCGATAATGGCAAATATGTCCTGATGACAGCTTTAACCATAATCGGCGACCCCTACGACCCCGAGATGGGAGGACAGCAAAACTACATACCCGTTGTCTATAACACCGAGACTCAGGATTGGACTATCTATGATGAACCTCAGACCGTGGACGAATATGGACTTGGCCTCAGACCCACTGCCATCGACAACGATGGTAATATCATCGGTATCATAGGCATTCCTAATGTGGCGTCATCCGGCAGCTTCTATCTTAAAGCAGGCGCAACTCAGGCAATGAGCTATCTCGAAGCCTTTCCCTCGTATGCCGAAATCTTCGGTCTTCCTGATTCTGTCGGATACTGCCTGCCCACCTGCATGTCGGCAGACGGCCGCTATCTTGTTGGCTACGGCTACTACAGCGAAGACTTTTATGATGAAAGCAAGCCGGCATATTGGACATCATACGTTATCGACACCAGATCTGACTCAGGCGTTGCCGCTCCCTCTGTCACCGAAAGTAATGTCACAGTCGAGGGCATCTATACTATCGCCGGCCAACGTCAGCAGCACACTGTCAAAGGCGTGAACATCATTCTCATGTCCGACGGTTCGACTCGCAAGGTCATCATCAAGTAAACGGACTCTCATAACTAAAAGCGGGGGCGTGATAGCGAACTATCACGCCCCCGCTTTTAGTTAGAGCGTGTTTTAAACACCGGCACATGATTTATTGTGCCCCGGTTCGATTATATGGTGCAGACCCTTGTCAATCATTTTGCGAGGGATGAT
>CAQBGY010000993.1 GCA_948759685.1 uncultured Eubacterium sp. | reverse complement strand
CATAGTGGCAGAAGCCGCTTAGCCGATATGGTGAATTTTTAACGGACTATTATTAGAACGCATCCGGGAAATACGTGCTTCAGAACGCCGATATTATCAAAAAATCACTGATGTATATGCCGAATGTAGTGCCGATTATGACCCCAAATCTGAAACGACCCAACTGTTTTTCAAAATGGTACAGAATATGATGCATTGGGCTGTTACCCATCAAACGGCTGCTGAAATCGTATATTCAAGAGCAGATGCCAAAATGCCTCACATGGGACTTACCACTTGGAAAAATGCACCTGATGGCAGAGTTCAAAAGTCAGACACAATAGTTGCCAAAAACTACTTGTCCGACAAGGAAGCCTCTGCCTTAAATCATCTATCAACTGCATTCCTTGATTTTGCGGAACTTCGTGCAGAACGACAGATTATTACCACGATGGCAGACTGGAAAAAACAATTGGATGAGTTCTTGGCTTTATACAAATATGACACCTTGAATAATGCTGGAACTATTTCCGCAGAACAAGCGAAAGAAAAAGCATACGCTGAATACGACAAATTCCGCTTGATTCAAGACAAAGAATATCTTTCTGATTTTGACAAGGAAATCAAGGTGTGGAAAGAAAAAGGGTTGTTTGGCGAAGATTAATTCTATCTATAAGTACTATTAACAGGAACATAAGATGAATTATAGCAACGCATTCTCACTATCTTTTCCCGAAGCCAAGACAATCATTGTTTCGGGGGATATTCATGGAGACTTTAATCAGTTAGTGTTCAAACTCTGCATTCAATATAAGTTGACGGACACCCTATTGATTGTTGCTGGGGATTGTGGTTTTGGCTTTGAAAAGAAAGAATACTATGAGCAAATGATTAGACGAAATGCCAAGAGAATGAATCAAGCCAACAATTGGATTGTATTTGTGCGTGGCAATCATGATAATCCTGCTTATTTCGATGGAACAACATTCAACTACAAACGCTTCATCGCTGTTCCTGATTATACTATTCTTCAAGCCTGCAATCATACCATCCTTTGTGTAGGTGGAGCTATCTCTATTGACCGTATTTATCGCATAAATGAATGGAACAAACGGAAATATCGTGTTCACTCCAATGAGTCGCAAGAAAATGATATTCCTCGCAATTTATATTGGCAGAATGAAGTTCCTGTTTACGACGCTGATAAGATAAACACCATCAGTGCAGATTTCTTAATTGATACAGTTGTCACACATACCGCGCCATCACATTGTGAGCTATTCTTAAAAAGCAACCTCAATCAATGGGCAGAGAACGATCCATTACTTCTTGAGGATGTACAACTTGAAAGAGAAGTAATGGATATGCTTCTTAACCATCTCAAAACCAACAACCACTCGGTGAGCCATTGGTATTATGGTCATTTTCACCAAAGTTGGCATTCCGCTATTGACGGAATACTATATCAGATGCTCGACATTATGGAGTTCAGCCAAGTTTATTGATTTACACCATTTCGGGTATAATATTGAAATAAAAAGCAGAATTATACCCGATAGGATATAATGGTCTCCCCCGAATAGAAGTGTACCATTTATGGCATACAAACACTTTTTCAAACGAATAATACGGTTTCGCTACACTTTTTCAAACGAATCAAGTCCCCCCAAATAATCAGAACGCAAAAATCCCACCGCAAACCGCAGAAATTCCAAGAAAAGCATTATCTTTGTATTCAACAAGCGTTCTGTAACATCCATACGGAAAAGCCCTATCATTCAACACGTTGAAACTGATAACGGACATTCTACAAAAGGACTGAAAAGAGGCGGTACAACACGTATATGCAAAGCTATGAAATACAATGATTTGCATTTGTCCCTACATTCTGTGTACTTGTTAAAACGGAGGTTGTACCGATTAAAATGAATAGTCACTGATAATCAGTGATGTAAATATGCTGCATCGGCAAATAGGCAATTGTTTGAAAATCATATAATTAGCTAACAAATAATGCGAAACGCCTCTTTTCGGGGGCGTTTTTTGTTGGTCGTTTTTGCCGATTTTTGGTATCTGTCTCCGCGTGACACATCCACGATAATAAAGCAAAGGCTCCCGTGA
>CAQBGY010000992.1 GCA_948759685.1 uncultured Eubacterium sp. | reverse complement strand
CCTTTTATTCGTATCTGTAAACAGTTTAGCACAAAGAAAGGCGGTTGTATATGGAAATCACATACCATTGGGAAGGCGACTATCTGATTCCCGACCTCAAACTTTCGGATACAACGGAGTATCAGATTGGGAAGTATGGACGGATGAGGAAGCGTTTTTTAGAAGAAAACCACAGGGGCATTTATTCGTATATGCTTTTATCGGAAACTTTATGGAAGCATCTTGCGGAAATTGATGAGGAATGCAATGAGATGATGGACAGGCTTGTAAGGCAGATGGCAAAGAAAGAGGGCGTAACGGAGCAGCTTAAATCCGATGACTGGCTCTGTTGGCTCCAAAAAATGAACAGCATCAGGAGCAGGGCGGAGGAAGTTGTGCTGCACGATCTGATATATTCCCTTTAGTTCTGGCTTTGTTTTAAGTTTTGTAGCATGAGGCACAGATGATGTCAAGACACCGGCTCCGCCTCGCCTGCGGTGGTCTTGACATCATCTGTGCCTCATGCTATGGGGTGGTTAAGGGGGAACAAAGTTCCCCCATTGCATTAAAAATGCCAATGGCGGTATTATGAAAAAGTTGTTGACGGAAGCACTGATAAGTGCTAACATATTTTATAGAAAAAGGTGTTACCGTAAAGCAACGGTTCGCCTCAGTTAATGGATACTCAAAAAAGCAACCTAACTTTGGTCAGGGCGGTTGCTTTTTTGATGTTTTTTATTTCTTCCGGTCTGCCGGATACTGATCACCGTGACGATAATGCTGATGACCGTCACTACAATACCGACAAGTTCCAAAATCATTCCGAACACCAATAGTGCTTACCTTCCGCTTTATTTTCCATATGTATCCCCTCCTCCGGTACTGGAAGTTCTCAAAATGTACTCATTCTGGCAAAAGGCGAACCGCTACCCGTTTTGGTAACACCCATATCTATTCTATCATAGTGACAGCGTTTTGCAAGATGCGACAGCAAATTACATCTTATTTTTCGTTTTTCGTTTTATTTTTTGCTATACAATGAAGGTCAGGAAAATACAAAAGGCTTGTATGAAAAGACATTTTTTGGTGGATTTTGGGCTGAAAAGGAATCAGGAAAAATTCGCAGAATGACCAAATAAAGACAAAAAATGTCGTTTGATGCAGGAGGTATTGAAATTATGGCAGAAACAAAGATAATGGAATCGTTGTTGCTTTCTCAGAGCAACGATACAAAAAGGTTATTATGTCATTACAGAATGGAGGAGCTTTATAATGAAAAAAATGATAGCGCTTGCAATGGGGTTGGCAGTTCTGCTGACAATATTAGGAGGATGCACTCAGTCACCTCAGAGTGAAGAACAATCAAATATTGATTATGGCAGTATAGATACAGATACTCAAGTTGTTGAAGCACAAGACGAAACCAATATTGATGTCGGAGATGCACAGGACACAATCGTTTTCATAGATGAAAAACTGGATGAAAATTTGTTCATCAGTGCAGAATTGAAAATGCCGGAAAATAACCTTTATGAATATGCTACGCAGTTAAAAAGATTTGACTATGATAAAGTGCAGGAAGCAATAGGGCAAAATGCGGAAGGAACCCTTGTTGTTGATGATGGGAGCGACGAATTTACGGGAGGGTCGCTTACCTATCAAAGAAATGACATTGCAAACCATTTGGACACCTATTGTTCCTATGCGGAGGAGATGGGGCTGGCAGATGACAGGGATTTATCTTTCATGTCCCAGGCGGATGCTGTTGCAAGGATACAAAACATGATAGGAATGTTTGGCGTGGGTGGAGAGCTGGAAGCTCTTGATGTGGTTGCTATGAATCAGACCGATTTTGAGAACGTGAAAAAGGCAATTATGGAAGATGGCGACTATCAGTTTTTGTCAGCAAAGGGATATGGAAGCGATACGTTTGAGGAAGGCATGGAAGTGTATAGGATTATTTTTCGGATGAATGTAAATGGGATTCCCGTATACAGGAACGAGCCAAATTTGAGGCAAACGAGCGAGAGATTTCTGGCTTATCCGGCTGCTGTAACGGTATTGTTATCAACTCAACTTTCCCAGCACAAATTACCAAACATTGCCTGAATAAATATTGGCTGGG
>CAQBGY010000991.1 GCA_948759685.1 uncultured Eubacterium sp. | reverse complement strand
GTTTCGATAATATCATAGCCGTAGAGGTCGATTTCGTCAATCTCTATGTCTATTTCCTGCAATATATTACCTATATACCCCTTCATCTTACTTCATAGTGATATGTCGTTTCATATATGCCTGTGTTTTCGGGCAATAAACCAAACATTTCAAGCACGTAACACAGTCATAAACATTTACTATCTCATCCCTTGAAATATTTACGTCCCATTCAACACCGTTCAACGCTTTTTGTGGACATACATCCCTGCATATATTACAATTACCGCATTGCGACGACTTGATTTCGTGTTCCATTATTGATAAAGGGGCATTTGTCAGGACAGAGCCAAGACATTGTGCCGCTCCATATTCAGCCGTGATGAACAGGTTATTTTTGCCAATATAACCAGTACCACTAAGTACGGCAATGGTCTTGTGTGGTAAAACGGACGTTTTTGTTGCGAAGTCAAATGTATTCTCCGTTATCAAAGCATTGTCAGACTGTGACAATGCTTTGTAACCTTTGCTGATAAGCCGCCCAGCCAGCTTGTCCGCAATCATTCCCACCCGTTTTTCTGCCTGTGCATATTCATCGCTGAGGGTATGCACATAATCGGGACTATCATGTACAGTTTTGATAAAATATGGATTTATGGCAATTCCTATCAGTAGGGCATAGGGAAAACCCCGGTTTTGTCGTATATCCAGCATGGAAATATCCACGAAGTGAACAAAATCGGCATTTTCATTTCTTAGCTGTTGTTCGATTTCCTTATTTAAGTCATTCATTTGTTCTTTCGCACAATAGGAATATAAATATTCGTTCTCAATTCCGAAACAGGGGTCTTTTGGGGAGTATTGAGATAAGTTTCAAATGTGTAAGGCTCCCGTAGCGCATATCTACTTGTCGGCAACCAATCAAGGTATATGTAACGATATACTCTGTTCAACTCGTGATATAACCCCTTGAATTGAAACACTGCATATTCTCCGGCTTCTATTTCATGAACAGAAAAGCCATTGGGAACGTTAAATGATTCCGGAACGGTTATACCCACCATGAAACGGGTTTGTTCTTCTGAAGAAATTAGCGGACAATCCAATGTAAGGCTTATAAATTTACAGCCACTTGACTGTAAACCGCAATTTTCAGAAAGACGTAGAATCTGTTTCCATAATACTGTAAAATCATGGTTTATATGTTCCGTCCATTCCAGTTTCAAACAGGCAATACGAACAGGCGGAACTTTCTCAATGCAAGGAACAATTTGCACCGGATACATTCCTGCGGGGTTAGCATTGGAATGTAGTTTACGAAATTCCGGTATCGTACACTTAAAATAACTTTTGAATGCCCTTGAAAGTGTATGTTTGTTTTGGTAGTTTATTTGACATAACAATTCAGTAACGCTTATATTGGTTGATATTAACTTGAATGCGATATATTCCAATCTTAACCGCTGAATGTAAAGCCCGATATTTTCACCACATACAGCTTTGAAGACACGCCGGAAATGGTATTTGGAAATACCTGCTGTTTGCGATAGGGCATCTAAACTAAGTTCCTCGAACAAATGGCGGTTAATGTATTCTTGTACCCTTACAATCAGCTCATATAATACGTGGGCTGTATTGATTTTTTGTTTCCACCTTTTTATTTCAGGAAGTCGTCTTGACAGCACCTCTCTGATTTCCGGTGAAGTATAGGATATGCCTGTTTCTTTATAATACTCTTCGGGAAAAAGCCCCCAAAGATAAATCAGATAGTCCATCGAGAAATCGTAACCCTTGACACCGTGCTTCAAACAATAATCACAATATTCCGCACTCGTATTTACCCCAAGATTATTGTAGTCAATATCTAAGGGTATTCCGCACGTTTGGCAATATTTGGTTTCTATATCTGTTTCCATTGCTGTTTCTATTATTGAGAGCAAAGTTACTCAATCTGTTACGAAATCAGTTACCCTAAATAGTCATTTTTGAAATAAGCTGCAAAATCGTAACCTGTGTATATCATTTATAGCAAACTTACTTATACTGCAAATTGTCAATTGCTCTCTGAATCCCGTCCAAAAAGCGGGAAGCGTGCGCCCCGTCCATTTGCGTGTGGTGGAACTGG
>CAQBGY010000990.1:1218-2107 GCA_948759685.1 uncultured Eubacterium sp. | reverse complement strand
TCCCCATCGCATTCTAATTTATAATGATTTATTTCTTGTCATCAATAACATATTTCAGTTCATAAGAGACTGTCCTTCAACTTTTGCACGATCTTCAATCAGCCTTCTGTAAACAAGAAAATGACGTTCCATAGCATCCCGGAAACCCGCCTCATCCCCTTCTTTCAGTAGCATGAAGAGATCTTCATGAGTGACAATTCCACCCTCCTTTTCCAACTCACTGTTTGCACAGCGCATATAACTTCCGAAATTTGTATTTATATACTCAATAACAGGAACCACAATATCCTGAAATTGCGAAATTACCCTGTTGCCTGTCATTTCATATAGTTTTGTATGAAATGCATGCTCGCTTATATTGGCATAAACGTTATTTCCAAGCGCAATCCCCATGTCCACAATTTCTGCAAGTTCATCAAGATCCCGATCAGTCCTATTCCTGAAAATATCCCCGCAGATTCCTATTTCAAGCGCAATACGAAAACCAAGCAGATTGAATATTGATTCCTCACTCATCAGACGCGGATCCACTACACGTCTCATACCCTCAAACAAAGACGGTTCTGTAAGAATCATACCCCTCTTAGGACGAGAAGAAATCAATCCCATCATCTTAAATCGGCTGAGTACCTCACGCAATACACTACGTGATACATTCAGCGATTCAGCCATCTCCTGTTCATTAGGGAGTTGGTCACCAGGTTTGGGTTCCAAACTCATTATATAATCTTTCAGTTTTTCTTCAACCTGATCAACCAATGTGGCATTTTTGTAATATTTATCTGTCATCATTTTATTATTATGCTTAATACGACTTGTATAATAAATCATACAAATACAAATACAAATAACAGTATAAAATATTAAATTTCAAAGACCATATTATGCA
>CAQBGY010000990.1:0-1208 GCA_948759685.1 uncultured Eubacterium sp. | reverse complement strand
GCAATTGAGACGATACTTAACATTATTTAACCCAAGATTATAATCCAGTGGTTAAATTAATGTATTCCTGAAATTTTATTTTGTGGATTATCTTAAATTAGCCACCTTTACTGCGAAACAATAACCTGAAATCTAAACCATATATTACTACAATGTACCTATTAGGATATGATATCGGCAGTTCTTCTGTTAAAGCCGCGCTGATCGATGCAGAGACCGGTAAATGCATCGGCACTCACTTTGCACCGGAATCCGAGGCTCCTATCAAAGCCCTGCAAACTGGATGGGCCGAACAGGATCCGTCTTGTTGGTGGAGCTATATCAAGGAAAGCACAGCCGCAATCATTGCAAAGTCAAAAATCGACACAGCCGACATCAAAGCAATCGGCATATCCTACCAGATGCATGGACTGGTTGCCGTAGATCATAATCTCGATCTTCTACGTGATGCTATAATTTGGTGTGATTCTCGAGGTGTGCCCTATGGAGAAAAAGCTTTTAACGAAATCGGTGCAGAGATATGCCTGTCGCATTTGTTAAACTCTCCCGGTAACTTTACTGCGGCAAAACTTTGCTGGATCAAAGAAAACGAACCACACATTTTCGATCGCATATACAAAGTAATGCTTCCAGGAGATTACATATCGTTCAAAATGACAGGAGAAATATCAACAAACAACGAAGGCCTGTCCGAGTACATACTGTGGGATTTCAGCACCAATTCAGTAGCTGGATTCCTACTGGACTACTTCAAATTTCCACATTCCATATTACCTGATATAAGACCGACATTCTCAACCCAGGGAATCTTGACATCAAAAGCCGCTGCCGAACTTGGACTACATAAGGGCACACCAATAACCTACCGCGCCGGTGAACAGCCCAACAATGCACTATCTCTCAACGTATTCAATCCCGGCGAAATCGCATCTACAGCAGGCACATCAGGTGTTGTATACGGCGTCAATGATATAGTTGCTTATGACAAGCAATCACGTGTCAATAACTTCGCTCATGTAAACCACTCGGCAAGCTCACCTCGCATAGGCGTAATGACATGCATAAATGGAACTGGCATACTTAACTCCTGGATAAAACGAAATATCGCAGATTCAAGTATCACCTACGATGACATGAACATATTGGCCTCCAAAGTGCCTATCGGCTCCTCAGGAATAAGCATACTGCCATTTGGAAACGGAGCGGAG
>CAQBGY010000989.1 GCA_948759685.1 uncultured Eubacterium sp. | reverse complement strand
GTCTATCTCTTGTTTTCGGTTGCTTGCTTCTTTACCGTACATGAGCATTCGCGCCCGGATTGTCGTTGCCGTAGCCTTCCATGAGGTTAATCACGCCCCAGATACCAAGCCCGGCTCCAAGTGCTACAACAAGGGTCTGCAAAACGTCTACTGCGCTATTGAAAAATGCCATGAATATATCCTTTCTGCCGCGTCTGCGGCTGTCCGGCAAGCGGACAAAAGGCGGTCAGCGTATGGTCGCCGCCGCATAAAAAAACCGCCCTCTGGTAAAGGCGGCTGTCCCCGCGCTGCGTAAGTCCTGCGGCGCGGCGGTATTCAGTTGTAAGGGGTGCGGCTCCTGCCGCTGTGTACTGCGCCGGAAAGTGGGGGCGCGTATCATGTAGCCGGTATGGATAGATGTGATTGCTTCAATCGCTCCTTTCTGTGTCCCGCTGTGCTGCCGGACGTTTTTTTCAGACTTGCGGGAAGTGAATAGCTTGCGTAGCAAGGTGTTCGCTTCCCGCAAGTTCACAAAGGGGTAGCTGCCGCAAGGCAGCGTATCGGCGTTGTCCTTGTAGATTGCTTTTAGCTGTGACTGGCTCTGCATAAGTAATGCAAAGAGGGCGATTCCGGCAACCGCAAAGCGCAAAAAAAGCAGGAAACCTTGTTGCTGATTTCCTGCTCGGTGTGCCGTCCTCTGGCGGCGGTTATTCAGTTGTCAAAAGGCATGGAATGTGTAAACGATAGGCTCCTTGTATTCTTCTGTACAGGTCATGGAAATTTCCCCCTTTCCTCTACAAATGCGTGGATTGAAATTTGATTTTTATGATAGTAAAGGGCGGCAGCACTTTTTGCTGTCGCCCCTTAGCTGCCTATCAGCGAAAACAGTCGGGGCTGTCAACGGCGGGCGCAGCCCGTTCATCTTGCCGTTGACTGGCTCGGCTGGTTTTGCTATTTCATTCTCCGATTACCTTGTTGAACATTTTCCCTTTTTCGGTTATTAAGGAAATCCAGTAGATAACTGCAAGGAGAGATAATACCTCAATAGGAGAAAAGGACAATGTAGTATAGAATATTCCTGCGGCAACTGCGCCCTGTGCAATGCCAAAAGCAATGCAGACGGCAATCATTAAAACAAACGCTATGGCGTACACTCGTCTGGCTTTCAGTGCGTCCTTTCTCATTTGCAGGCTGGCACAGACTAATGTTCCTGCAATGATAAGTACCTCGATAATCGTTTCAATCATATCATTACCTCCATAATTTCTTCAGTCTTTCCGACCAACGCTATCATATCATATTTCTTGCTCAAAGTAAAGTATTTCATACATTATAAAACAAAAAAATTCAGCGGCATTTTGAAAGCAACCGCTGAATTTTTCGGTTATCGTCTATTCAACTCTTTTGTAAATCAGAATTGCAATAACCTCTACGGCAAGGACAATATCATAAATCCATTGAAAACAAAAGCCCATAGTAACGTAGTTAATTTCAATATTATCCAATATTTTACAAACAAAATTTACAAGAACGATAAATACAATCGTAGAAA
This sequence comes from uncultured Eubacterium sp., assembly GCA_948759685.1. The sequence continues at coordinate 579 of CAQBGY010000989.1, read as the reverse complement.
TAATGCTTGCTTTGCCGATAATAGACCGACCTCTTTCATCACGGGAAGATTTAACGAAAAACAATATGATTAGAACGATTGTAATTACTAATCCAAACCATGCGCCCACAATGAATAGTGTTGTGCTGTTGGCAATCTCATTTAATATTTCAATCATTTTTCGTCCTCCCAAAAATCAAATAATTCTTCAATCGAAACGTCAAATACTCTTGCAATAGCATAAGCCAACAGCATAGAGGGATTGTATCGGTTTCTTTCAAGCTGCATAATCGTTTGTCTTGAAACGCCCACCAAATCGGCAAGCTCTTGTTGTGTCATTCTTTTTGTGGCTCGATATATATGAATTTTACTGTCAAAGTGGTATTGATTCTTGTTCGCCACTGGCTCACCGCCTTTCTCCATTTTGTTTTCTCATGCGCTTGTAAGTATAACATATTTCTTGCATTTTGTGAAATAAAGATTTAGAAATATTTACGGAATAGCGGGCGGCTGCCTATCAAAATCTTTGCTTGTTACTTTACCGCACATGAGCATTTGCGCCCGGATTATCATTTCCATATCCCTCAAGCAGATTGATGA
>CAQBGY010000988.1 GCA_948759685.1 uncultured Eubacterium sp. | reverse complement strand
ATCTACACTCTTTCCCTACACGACGCTCTTCCGATCTATTTGAACCCATGATCTGGGCATTGTTTTACGTAACCATTGCACTATATATCATAAACAAGCCATTACCAACATGTTACGTGAGCATTGAATTACCGCTTACCCAAGACAACAACTATACCTGCGTAAATTATTTAATTCTTCTCAAAAAGATATAACGCACAGCTGACAAACAGCACGTTATCAGCGGTGTAATTTGTTAATCATGTTCAGTAAACAATGTTAAGACGTTTAGTACTAATCCCATTTATTGCGAATGTTATATTACTATATGGGGGTACCGATCTCGTTAATCGCGTACAACTTGGAGAAGCAAACTTAACTGTCAAAATACACACCCACTCAAATTCGGATAAATGGCCTGATTCGATCAATGTATCAGTTACACGCCCTGCATTTCTGGAAGGGAATGAGGCAAATAGGGATTTTATAAATCTACAATTTGACGGAGAGGCATGGAAAGGCACAATTCCTATGTGTCTTCTATATACTAATCGGGTAGGTCTAATTATTGAGAATCAAGATGAAAACTTTTTTAAAGCATTTTTTTTCGGATTAAATCAAAATTCGCCATCAACAGTTGATATTTTCCAGCTTAAAAATGGAACAGACTCGATTTCTGTATCAGGAGGTACAGGATGGTGCAATGTAAATAAGAATGGCGGTTTCACTGACATTGAGCCACGATTTCACGGCTTGCATATAATGGTTCCTGCGTATAACTATATGGACTGGGAGAATTATATTACATGCGAAACAGATTCCATATTCCCACGACGTCTAAAATACAGTTTTGAGAACTATACTCTTACTCCTGAAGAAGAGACATGGATTACAGCCGGATTTAAAATTGCCTACTTTACTGGAAGAGTTGTATCTTATTCAACAGATGCAAGCGAATTTTGCAACCTTGATATTGACGCTCCACCAGCAGAAATGTATGCTAAATTTCTGAAAGGAATGGATTTCTCATCTTCTATGTTAGACTGCTTCTCGGCAGATTATCTTTATAGTTTTCTCACAACTTTTTTTAACCGCATGCCACTTGGAATAAACCCAATAGGCGACACTCGTATCACAGAATGGCAAAAGGAAACCAAAGAAAAATTAAAAAAAGTTGTTCCAGAGCCGCCCCCTACTATCATGAATCTATTAGCTGCAACCTCTTATCTTATGCAGATTGAACAGAACCATCCACTCACTGCTACTCAAAAAAATAATATAGCAGAGTTTTACATAAAAGACGATCTAGGCAAATTGATATTACGGCGCAACAATGCTATAGCTATTGAAAAAAATACAGTTTCACTAATAGACTTAACCGCCGAAGAAGACAACTTTGATATCAAAGCATTGACTAAGCAATATTCTAATCGTCCTATAGTTATTGAATTCTGGAATACTTGGTGCTCTCCATGCCGGAAAGGGATGAAAGAAATTCAAGAGTTTCTCATGAAAGAACCTTTCCCAGATGTAGTATTTATATCTATTGCCGATGAATCCTCACCTCTGAATATTTGGAAGACTATGGCAGAAAGATACAATGGAACTCATTTCCGAATTTCTACGTCGGCCGCTAACGCTATTAAGGAAAAATATAATATACAAGGAGTACCGTATTACATGTTTTACGATGCTGATCACAGGCTTGTGCATAGCCTACTTGGTTTTTCCGGGATTGATAATTATCGGCATATGCTCTTTGATATAAGCAATCAAAACAATTAATTTATTTCAAGATTATTATCGTTTTGTATGAACATTATCTTGAATATACAATTACAAACAAAGCACATTCATTTTTACACTTGACAATGAAGAGATTATTCCTCATCAGTATTATTTGCTTATTGCTTCAATCATGCATGAGCATCAATGCATCCGCTAAGATAACAGCTCCGCATGACAATGCTATTCAGCTTGGTAACGCAAAACTTGTTGTGGCCTTGGCTGTAGTTGATCTTTCTACCGATCCAACTTTCGATTTAGACAACTTCCTGAGCGAGATTGAGATATATTGTAACACCCGATCACTTTTTGACTCAGACAGAGAGGGTTCTTTAACACCACTTTCT
>CAQBGY010000987.1 GCA_948759685.1 uncultured Eubacterium sp. | reverse complement strand
CCTGCCTTTGAGGACAAGCTCGTTCAGAAAGTCGTGCAGATGATTCTTGAATCCATCTACGAGGGCAGTTTTGAAAAATGCTCCCACGGGTTCAGACCGCATCGCAGTTGTCATACGGCAATGGCTTCAATCATGGAAGGATTTGACGGTACGAGATGGTTCATAGAGGGCGACATCAAAGGATTCTTTGACAATATCGACCATGATATTATGATAGGGATTCTTTCGGAGCGCATCTCGGACGAGCGTTTCCTCCGTCTTATTCGTAAGTTCTTGAAAGCAGGATATTTGGAACAATGGACATTTCACCATACTTACAATGGTACTCCCCAAGGAGGTATCATCAGTCCTATACTGGCGAATATCTACCTTGATAAGCTGGATAAGTATATGGTGGAATATATCTCGAAGTTCAACAAGGGCAAGGCGCGGAAACGCAATCCTGAATACAAAAGGATAGCGAGCCGCAAGGACAAACGAGTAAGGAAACTTAAAGCCGAAAAGGATGAGCAGAAAAGGCGTACGCTCATGGAGGAAATAAAATTCTACCATAGGGAAATGCAAAAACTGCCTGCCACCCTTGATATGGATGAGGATTTCAGACGCATGAGGTATGTACGCTATGCTGATGACTTTCTTATCAGTGTCATTGGAAGCAAGGAAGACTGCGTAAGGATTAAGGAGGATATAAAAATCTTCCTGCTTGAACAGTTGAAACTGCAACTCTCGGATGAGAAGACACTGATAACTAACGGGCATGACGTAGCAAAGTTCCTTGGCTATGAGGTCACTATCCGTAACACGGAGAAGACAAGCACGGCTAAAGGTGCAAAGGGTCTTCCCAAACGCTCACTTGACCATAAGACAGTTGTCAGAATGCCTATGGAAGTTATGAGAAAGAAACTTCTTGAATACGGGGCAATGCAGATAACAGTCAAAAACGGCAAGGAAGTATGGGAATCCACCTCACGCCCCTATCTACGCAGTAATGATGATTTGGAAATTCTGAACAGATACAATTCTGAAATCAGAGGACTTTACAATTATTACTGTATTGCCAATAATGTCAATATCCTCGGCAAGTTTCATGGAATCATGAAAGAAAGCATGTGTAAGACTCTGTCGTCCAAGTACAATTCCACACTAAGAAAGATTATCCGCAAATATACGAGGGATAAAATCTTCAGAGTGGAGTACGAAGACAGCAAGGGCAAAGTGCATACACGCGAATTCTATCATGACGGGTTTAAGCGAAAGAAAGATGCACGCATCGATGATGCGCACATCGAGTCCAGCTACCGTGCCATGCAACCTACAAGCCTAATGGCAAGGTTGAAGGCAGGTAAGTGTGAATACTGCGGAGCGGAAGAAAACCTTAAAATGGTACATGTCCGTAAGCTCAAGGATTTGGAGGGCAAACAACCATGGGAAAAACTCATGATTGCCCGAAAAAGGAAAACAATGGCAGTATGTGAATGTTGTTATCGCAAAATTCATGCACACTAATAGACTGAGAATGAACATGGAGAGCCGTATACATGGAGACGTGTACGTACGGTTCGGTGGCGAGTATGTGGAAACCTGCCGTCTGAAAAGACGGCAAGGCGCTACGTGCTTAGCCTGTGGAACCGGTAAGACGCTGATAATGTGCATGGCAGCGCATGAGATGAAGCGATTGGGATTGGCACACAAGCCTATGATTATCGGACTGAAAGCCAATGTTGCCGATATTGCCATGACCTATCAGGCGGCATATCCCAACGCCCGTATCCTGTTCGCCGATGCCAAGAGTTTTGAGGCGAAAAACCGCGTCAATTTCTTCAACCAAATAAAGAACAATGACTATGACTGCGTGATTATGTCGCACGACCAGTTCGGCAAAATCCCTCAGTCGCCGGAAATTCAGCAGGAGATCCTTCAGGCTGAACTTGACACGGTGGAGGAAAACCTCGAAGTTGTCAAGCAGCAGGGGAAGGACGTTTCACGCGGTATGCTCAAAGGTCTTATCAAGCGCAAGGAGAACCTGACCGCCAAACTTGAAACGCTCCAATATCAGATGGAGCAGAACAAGGACAGCATCGTTGATTTCAAGCAAATGGGTATGGACCACATTTT
>CAQBGY010000986.1 GCA_948759685.1 uncultured Eubacterium sp. | reverse complement strand
ACGAGATGGGTCCGTGACTGGAGTTCAGACGTGTGCTCTTCCGATCTATATTTGCAGGAGAGAGCCGTACAGAAGTTATCAAGGACATCAGCAGGGCATTAAAGCACCTGGAGGAGGATGCATTGATCGAACTGTCTGGGAAGGTGCTTGAGAAGTTAAACGGGATGTCGGATGAGGAATTTGCCCGTATTGATCTCACAGCGGCAGAGTAAGAAAAAAGCAGCAGACAGAGGAGGAAAGGAGTATCCTTTGTCTGCTGCTTTTTTAGTGGTTGAAATATTTTAACATCTGCACCAGCACATCATCTTCATCAACGCTCCCCTGCTTGGCCCGTTTATCAAAAGCGAGGAATCCGGCGGCGGAATAGAAGTCAAAAAGTTTTGGCTGGTTGCTGCACTCTATGTATACGGTTTTCCCGCCGATCAGGTATTCCACATCTAATACACGCTGCAGAGCCATAGAAAGAAGATCAGACCCGGCAATACTCAGTGGCAGGTTCGGATTGAAGTTCCTGCCAAGCTGTGCGATCAATGGCATGGACACCATAAAACGCCCTAAAGAATCATCATACTGTGAAAATTTTGCGATTTTTTTCTGTAAGGTCTTACTCAGGTGTGCGCCGGCTATTGATACAAATTTGTTGGCAAGGGTATAATACCCGACAAAGGCGGAACGGCTTTCATTTTCCTTGAAAACAAGGAATGTGATGGCGATCCGCTGCCTGGCAAATTCAACCGCTTTATTCTGTATAAAATCCTCCACATCAAGGTTAAGCGGACACATAAATGTGGAGAGGACTGCCTTGCATGAATCCTCTCCATACATTTTCATCATATCCAATATATTTATCTGTTTAATATGCTGCATCATTGTACCAAAGCTCCTAACAGTTTCTTAATATCCTCACCTTTTACATCTTCGTATTCAACATGGCGGAGAGGGTAGTTATCCGCTGTTTCAGCAGCCTGTTCAAGAGCAGTAATGAATGCTTCCGCTTTTTTCGTGTCATCAATAACGATATTGTGGAAAATACTTTCTGTTGCCATAAGCTCACTCCTCTCATATTCTTAGTGTTATTATACTCATTTGGGAGCCAAATAGCAATGGAAATTCTGTGAATATTTTATTGCAGGCAGACTTAGACCTAAGTTTTTGAAAAAACTGTTGACAAATTTCAGAATCGGTTGTATCATATAACAGCGATATATAACGGTGTTACAAGAAAGGATGATTGATGAGTGAAGTTGAACAGACAACATTGAACCTGATACTTTCAGCCGCTATGCAGGAATTTCTTAAAAAAGGATTCAAGTCTGCTTCCCTGCGGAACATTGTCAAAACAGCAGGCGTGACAACGGGTGCATTCTATGGCTATTATGATAGCAAGGAGGATTTATTTGAGGCGCTGGTAGGGGAACATTATAATTTCCTTTTAAGCCGCTTTTGCAGGGCGCAGAAGGAATTTGCGGATATACCGCCGGAGGAACAGCCAGACAATCTTACATCTACTTCCGGCGAATGTATGTATGAAATGCTATTATATGCCTATGAGCATTTGAATGAGTTTAAGCTCATACTTTGCTGTTCAGAGGGAACACGATTTTCAAAGCTGATTGATGAAATGGTGGAGATCGAAACAAAAGGAACAAATGATTATTTAGCGGTTCTTGAAAAAATAGGCAGGCCAGCGCCACATATTGATGAACGGCTGGAGCATATTTTGATCACAGGAATGTTTAACACTTTTTTTGAAATGATCATACATGAAATGCCGCTGGAAGATGCGAAACATTATCTGAAAGAAATGAGGGCTTTTTACACCGCAGGGTGGATGAAAATTATGGGGCAATAAAAGCGAACGATTCGTAAGGGCAATCTGCCCTATAATTCCTGATAATGGAAAGTGTAAACTTTCCATTATATTTAGCATATAGGTTAGTTGTTGCTAACTATGTGAAGGTAAAACTAATCAAAATAAGGATATTCGAGGGTGTGATGATTCCCTCATATCATAAAAATTTTAAGGAGGATTTTTCAATGAAAAAACAGTCTAATCTATCAAGATTGATGGGTTATGCCGGAGCAGATCGGAAGAGCGTCGTGTAGGGAAAGAGTGTAGA
>CAQBGY010000985.1 GCA_948759685.1 uncultured Eubacterium sp. | reverse complement strand
CATGATGCAAAAATAAGAATTTTAACGCAATCCCCCAAATTTTCAGACTGAGCCGAATCTATCACAATTCGATTAGTATATTCTCAAAACAGCGAAAATAGAGAATCACGTAATTACAAATGCATGGCATTTTCCGGCTTTTCTTTACCAAACTGCGATTTATGTCCTTCTTCGATGATTAAATATTCCTTTTTTAATAATCATCGTTTTTTAAGGGAGGCTATATAGTTTGGAATAGAGGTTGTGCTTAACAATAAAAACTGTAATAGTATACAGGAACAGCCAAATAAGATATTACCGGATTCTGACAAGATTAGGTAATGTCTTATTTTTATAATGAGGAAAATTGTTACCTTTGTATATATCTTATATTTACAATTAAGATTAAACCTAATTTTTCGCTTATGAAAATAGTTAAGGCTACCTGCATCGTTATATTCATTACCGGACTATTAGCCGGAGTGTTCTTCTCATCCTCTGTTTCCGCCCAAGATATTTCGGGAGTCTGGCACGGAAAACTTTCCCTTCCCACCGGTTCGCTGACTATTGTATTCCACATCAGTCAAACGGAACAAGGCGCTTATGTGACCACACTGGACAGTCCCGACCAGGGAGCCAACGGTATCAAGACACAGACCACTTCTTTCAATGATTCTACTTTAATTATCCAGATACCTGTGATTCATGCTTCGTACAAAGGAAAGCTGAACAGTGATAACACAATCAACGGAACATTTACGCAAGGGATGCCCCTTCCGTTGAATTTGAAAAAGGGAGAAGCCAGCCGCCCCAAACGTCCGCAGGAGCCTCAACCGCCTTTCCCTTACAGAAGTGAAGAAGTCACCGTGAGGAATGAACGGGATGGAATTAACCTTGCCGGAACATTGACTCTTCCCGAAAAAGGAACTAAATTTCCGGCAGTAGTAATGGTGACGGGAAGCGGTGCGCAGAACAGGGATGAGGAAATCATGGGACACAAACCTTTCTTTGTCATCGCCGATTATCTGACCCGAAACGGAATTGCCGTACTTAGGTGTGATGACAGGGGTACTGCTGCTTCACAAGGTACTCACGCAACAGCTACCAATGAGGATTTTGCCACAGATACGGAAGCAATGGTGAATTATCTGCGCAGCAGAAAAGAAATAAATGCAAAGAAGATCGGAATTATCGGACATAGTGCAGGCGGAATCATTGCATTCATCGTTGCCCAAAAAGACCCATCCATTGCATTTGTCGTTTCATTGGCAGGAGCCGGCGTGAGAGGCGACAGTCTGATGCTGAAGCAGGTAGAGTTAATCTCTAAATCCCAGGGAATGCCGGATGCCGTCTGGCAAGGGATGAAGCCTTCAATACGAAACAGATATGCCATACTGCAACAAACAGACAAAACTCCCGAGGAGTTGCAGAAAGAACTGTATGCAGACGTTACAAAAACAATGTCGCCCGAACAATTGAAAGACCTGAATACCATCCAGCAACTATCCGCACAAATCAGTTCGATGACTTCTCCGTGGTATCTTCATTTTATGAGATATGACCCGGCCCAGGATTTGAAGAAACTAAAATGTCCGGTTCTGGCTCTGAACGGAGAAAAGGATATCCAGGTGGATGCCGCCATGAACCTGACTGCCATCCAGGAAAGAATCACTGGAAATGGAAACAAAAATGTAACAGTCAAAGCCTATCCGAACTTAAATCATCTGTTTCAGACTTGCGAAAAAGGAACATTGGCCGAATACGGACAGTTGGAAGAAACAATCAATCCGGAAGTCTTGAAAGATATCATTGAATGGATAAGGAAACAATAAGTCTATTAATGATATTACTTAGCAAGTACACATTTCTCAATATCACATTCTTTTCCTGCTAATTCTTGCAAATTCTTCAAATATTTGCAAGAATTAGCAAGAAAGTAAATAGCTACAATTTACATATACTACATAAATCCATCGTCATCAGTTTACACCAACATTGTCTAAATTGATTTAAATCAAAATCCATCTCATCGAACTCCCCCTGAAAGATTTTGTTTTACCTTTGCAGCCAAAACAAATAAGCGGCAAATAATAGTAAGGTAAAAAGGTAACAGGTATTAAGGTTAAGTTTTGTATGAAGAAGA
>CAQBGY010000984.1:1394-2123 GCA_948759685.1 uncultured Eubacterium sp. | reverse complement strand
AAATTATTTTAACCGGCGGGGGAACTGCCGGTCATGTAACACCCAATATTGCATTAATTCCAAAATTAAAAGAATCTGGATATGAGATAAAATACATTGGCTCCAAAGGAGGCATGGAAACGCAGCTTGTAAAAGATGCCGGACTGGATTATACAGGCATTTCATCAGGAAAATTAAGACGATATTTCAGTTGGAAAAACTTTTCTGATCCTTTCAGAGTTTTAAGAGGATATTTTCAGGCAAAAAAAATTATTAAAAAGTATAAACCCGATATTGTTTTTTCAAAAGGCGGTTTTGTGACAGTACCTGTTGTGTTTGCTGCAGACAAATATAATATTCCGGTTATTATTCACGAGTCTGATATGACTCCAGGACTTGCAAACAGGCTGGCTATTAAAAAGGCCACAAAAGTATGTCACAATTTTCCTGAAACAGCTAAATATCTGGGGGAAAAAGCAGTTCACACCGGCTCTCCTATCCGAGCAGAACTCTTTACAGGGAATAAACTTACTGCCCTGGATATGTGCGGCTTCACCGCCAACAAACCGGTTATTATGGTAACTGGCGGCAGCCTTGGGGCTGAAAACGTAAATAAGCTTGTTCGTGCTGCACTTCCTGAACTTTTAAAAGATTTTCAGGTAGCACACCTTTGTGGAAAAGGAAAGCTGGATCCAACCCTTGCAAATACGAAGGGTTATGCCCAGTTTGAATATATCAGCGAACAAATGA
>CAQBGY010000984.1:0-1384 GCA_948759685.1 uncultured Eubacterium sp. | reverse complement strand
TGGAATCAGAATATTTGGTTTTTTAAGTGCAGATATTTCACAGATGCTGTTTGCACCCGCTCTGGAGATAATAATATCTGCCATTGCAAAAAACCAAATATTCTGATTCCACTATCTGCCAGCGCCAGCCGGGGCGATCAGATATTAAACGCAAAATCTTACGCAAAACAAGGTTTCAGTGAAGTTCTTGACGAAGACGTGGCAACGAAAGATGACCTCATTTCCACAGTACATAAAGTATACGACAACCGTAACACCTATATTAACGCTATGTCCAAATCTTCCGGCACAGGCGGTGTTGAAAAAATCGTATCACTAATAAAAGAATTAAGTAAGTAATTTTGCCAAACACATGTGATATACTATTTATTCGCAGCGGAGACAGGTGCAGTAACATATTGGCAAACTTCATAGCTTAAATATTTGTTGTTAGACAAAAGAAAAGGAACGCTTTTAAAGCATCGGATACAACTTCGGAGAAATTTGATAATTTCTTCTCCGTGAATCCTTAAAATCTGATTCGGTATCAGATTTTAGCTTTAAGCATTCCTTTTCTTTTTGTCTACAAATATTTTAAGTTATTCAATGTTTGCCAATATGTTACTGCGCCTGTTCCCGCTGCCAGCAAATAAAATCCTACAAGGCTTTGGCAGAATAACTACAGAATCTCTTTTGCTTTTGCTGCGATTTTTTCAAGACCTTCTGTGTCCTGCGTTCCCGGTGTCCATTTAATATGAGCATCGTCATCATCATACCTTGGAATCACATGGATGTGCAGATGGAACACAGACTGACCTGCTACTTCTCCATTATTCTGTAATATATTAACACCCTTGCAGCCTGTTGCTTCTTTCAGAGCTGCTGCAACCCTCTTTGCCACAATATGAGCATGTGCCAATAGTTCATCCTGAATTTCAAATACATTTGCTGCATGCTCCTTTGGTATTACTAAAGCATGTCCCAATGTCGCTGGTGAGATATCAAAAATCACTTTGACTTTATCATCCTCATACAATGTATTTGACGGAATCTCTTCTGCTGCTATTTTACAAAAAATACAATCACTCATTATATTTCCTCCCTTTATATTTTTTATTTTACAGATAAAATCTTTTATTATATTGCGGATGATACAGAACAAATGCCATAATCACCCCAGCTAATGCGCCGCCCAGATGAGCCATCCAGTCTACGCCTTCTTCCATGTTTCCAAAAACCATTAAAGCAAACAAAATAATCAAACGTGGTGTGGATACCTCTCCCATCTGTTTTCTGTTCTTAAATATCATGACCAACATGACACCAAAAATACCAAATACCGCTCCGGAGGCGCCAACACTTACCACTGCTTCATTCATTTGCATTTCTGCAAATGCCGAAATGA
>CAQBGY010000983.1 GCA_948759685.1 uncultured Eubacterium sp. | reverse complement strand
ACAGAATAACGGCAATGCCCTTCTCTCTTTTTGGGGGAAGGGTTTTCTTTTTGCCCGTACACGAAAAAGAAGCCGGGTTCCCTATTCTCCGGCTTCCAGAAAAAACTGAGATTTATTTGATAGGTGTCCCAATGCGTTTATCCAATCTCCATTGTGGTGCCATTCCATCATCGGCATAATATTCGTCCATTGCTGTAATTTTATCGTTTTTTGTTTGAATAAACGAAGTCACATGAAAAGAAATACTTCTATCTTTGGGATAGATACGAACAACTGTAATAATTAAATCATTCACAATTTCTACTCTTTCAACGAGTCCGTCCCATTCTCCGGGGTACTCACAATTCGCAACAATATATTCATCCACCGTAAAATGCTCGTTGGTGCAATGCCAATTTACATAGGCTTCTGCATGAAAGTATTTTCTAATTTCTCTTTCATCTTGGGCAAGAACGGCTTTCCAAAATTGTTCTATATTCATAATTTTCTCCTTTAAATTGCGATTTCCCAGTATGTCAAACTGGAAATGGTTGAGAAAGACACTATATTGAAATCCAAAATCTTTGAATAATGCCACTTTTACTTAATCCCACTGTATCAACAATTTCATTTTCCATCACTCCACCGTTTTTAATAATCGTCCTTTGCGAAGCTACATTTCGCTTATCGCAGGTTACTAAAACCTTGCTTTCTCCAAACGCACGGCAAAAAGGTAAAACTAATCCCAGCATTTCAGACGCATAACCTTTTCGTCTTTCTGACGGACGAACACTATATCCAATATTACCCCCAAAATTTTTGAGAAAATCCGATAATGGGTGTCGAAAATCAATCATACCAACAACAAAATCGTCTTTTCGCCTTACCGCTAAAAACACTTCTGATGGAACATATCCGCTTTTATATTTTTCTCTTAATCTTCTCTCAAAGTCAATCCACTCATCAAATGATTGGACATCTTCAAGACCTGCACAACCATCAAAACTATCTCCACATTGTAACATTTCTTCTTTATATGACATGACTTGTTTTGCATATAGTTTAGATGGCCTAACCAACATCAATTCACGCATCACATTCATCCTCACAAATTTGAATTTATCTATACAAGGAAATACAATACCTCTCTTATATCTTTCCCACCGATATTATCATCCCGAAATACTTCTGAATAAATAAATCCGTTTTTTTCATAAAATTTTCTTGCTCTATGATTATCCTCCAAAACCCATAAAAGCACTTTACTAAATCCGCATTGTTTTAATTCTTTAATACACTTGTTAAGCAATAACCTACCGTATCCTTTTCCAATGTAATCAGGCAAAAAATATATGGAAACGATTTCTCCATATTCGCTGTATTTTTCCCATCTTGATTTACAGAAACTTGCAGTACCTATAAGACGCCCATGTTCTATCAGAACAAGGTTATTCATACCAATTTTATTGATACTATTAGCCCATTGCCCCGTTGGAATACTATTAAGATAGTTTTGAGGAATAATGTTTTTATATGCGTATTTCCAACTACTTTCATATATTTTGCTTATTTCAAGAGGATTATCATCTTTGGTGATGTATCTAATCTCCATTTCAACAACTCCTTAAATACCGATTTGTTCAAATCTATAAACTGGAATCTATCTATTTTCCATAATCAATTCTTTGCACTTCCATTCCTCACCCAGAATACAATATCTTTCTGTTGTATCAAGAACTACGTCGCTAAAACCGACTGCCTTATAACAGTAATAAGCTGGAAGATTATTCTCAAAAACACCCAATGATACTTTTTTTGCTCCATATATTTCAAATGCAAATTTTAGACCTAACTGGAGCATAGCTTTTCCATAGCCTTTTCCTCTCTTGTGAGGATTTATAATAACAAATCCAAAGCGTAATTCATCCAAAGATTCATCAGGATTCCTTAGTGTAAAAAAACCAACAATTCCAGTTTCATCAAATGCAGTAAACGGCATTAGAGATTCAACAAAGCAAAATTCATTTTGTGTTATTGGGTAATTACCAAGTACACCTGCTGTCCATTGATAAAATGCTTTTTCATCTTGACACCACGATAATATCGTATCTACATCCGAAGCTTTATATGGTCTTATTCTAATCATA
>CAQBGY010000982.1 GCA_948759685.1 uncultured Eubacterium sp. | reverse complement strand
AGTAAAAGAAACAAAAGAAATACTGGATAAGTTTTCTGATAAAATGAAATCAAAAGGATTTGCATCCTGTCCTGAGGGATATTTCGGTGTTCCGATCAAGGAGCCTGACAGTGATAAATCAGGTAAGGAAAAGTGTTGCTGGTTTACCCTGTATTCCAAGAAAGACTTTCAAAAAGTGGTAAAAGATGAGCAGTTTTTTGAAAACTGGGAATGGGGTGTGTATGGGAAGTACTTTGATAGACAATAGTGGTGGGGGGAGGTATACACATGAAAGAGGAGAAAATAAGTGTTATTGTCCCGATATACAAAGTAGAACAGCAGTTGTGCAGATGCGTAGAGTCTATTCGGAACCAGACATATAAAAACCTTGAAATTATTTTGGTTGACGATGGTTCACCGGATAAGTGTGGAGACATTTGCGAAGACTATGCTGAAAAGGACAGCCGTATAAGGGTGATACATAAAAGCAATGGTGGTTTGTCAGATGCTAGAAATATTGGAATCGAATTTGCATCAGGGAATTATATATGTTTCGTGGATAGTGATGATTGGTTGGATTTGGATATGCTAGAATTGCTTTACAAGGTGTGTATCGACAGACAGGCAGATATTGTAGAATGTAGTTATCGCAATGTTTATAGAGATTACATTCAGGAAGAGACTCGGTGTACAGCTGAGATTACAGAGGCTGATAGTGTTTTTGCCCTTGAGGGAATGCTGGACTGGAAATATTTTAAGCCCGTTGCATGGAATAAAATATACAAGCGATCGACAATAGGTGATATTCGTTATCCGGTAGGAAAGATTCATGAGGACGAATTTACAACATACAGATATTTTTACAATGCCAGTAAGTTGGTATATGTGGATACTTCAAAATATAATTATGACAGGACGAGAACAGATAGCATTACGGGAATCGGTTTTAGCGAAAACTCGATAGACGCATGCTTTGCATTTCGAGAGAGAGTAGAATTTTTTAACAAACATCACATTAATACATTGATAAGAAAATTAAATGATATATATTGTTATCAGGTATTATATTATGCAAGCCAATGCTATAAGTTAAAAATTGCAGGCAAAAATGTAAACCGCCTAATAGAACTGGTTAACAATGATATTGCGTATTTAGAACAAGCAGATGTAAATCAAGCATATATTGATGAGTTTAAAATATTGAAAGATGGGATTGATAAATATGGGGAGTACAGAATTGGTAGAGAAAATGGTTAGTATTATTATTCCGTTATACAATGCAGAACAACATTTGGGATACTGCTTAAATTCTGTTACTTCTCAAACATACCAGCAAATAGAAGTTATTTTGGTAAATGACGGTTCGACAGATAATTCACTTTCTATATGTAAAAACTATGCTGAGATCGACAAAAGAGTTTCAGTGATAACGATCGAAAACGGCGGTGTCAGTAATGCGAGAAATATCGGTTTAGAGGTTGCAAAGGGCGAATATATTCAGTTTGTGGACTCTGATGATGTTATAGCTCCGACAATGACAGAAAAGTTAGTGATTCAAATGGAAACTTATGATGCAGATATTGCTTTTTGCGGAATGAAAATAGTGGACGTAGATGAGGATTATATACGTGGTAATATAAGAGAGGTATTTTCGTCAAGAAAGATTGGAAAAGAGTGTGTCCTAAGAAGAAAAGAATTTTATGAAGAATTTCCGAGACTGCTTTTTGATACCGTTTTATTGGAAGGACCGTGCAATAAGATATACAAAAAAAAATTAGTGACAGATAAAAATATTAGATTCCCGCTTGATATGTCTCTGGGAGAGGACTTTCTTTTTAATTTGAAATATTTTGAAAACAGTAGAAAATTTGTTTTTGATTCTGAGGAGTTATATTTTTATGTACAGCTGAAGGAGGATTCCTTATCACGAGCTTATAGGAAAGACATGCTAAACACTAAGGTTAGATTATTGGATGCGTATAGGGATTTTATGGATAGGATGAATGCGTGGACTCCAGAAGGAGAAATCTGGTATGCTGACTACTGTGTTGGATACTTTATAAGTGTTCTAAATAACTTATTTATGCAGAGCAGAGGATTGAAGATCGGAAGAGCACACGTCTGAACTCCAGTCACGGACCCATCTCGT
>CAQBGY010000981.1 GCA_948759685.1 uncultured Eubacterium sp. | reverse complement strand
TCGGGAAGCCCACAAAAAGGACAGTGAGAGTGCGCCCCAGACCACCGTTGCCGATGAATTGAAAGAAAATCTCGAAGCAGTCGAAAATTTCAAGGGCAGCCGGGATGAAAAGCTGGTTGTCCTTTACTGCAAGCAGCTCGGTATCAACTATAAAAATCTGTCAGACGAAGAATTTCGCTGGCTGATTCGGATTCTCAAAAAATCAAAGAAAATGGGAACGCCTATCAGCCAGAGGAAAAAACGGTAAAAAAAACCGCTGTTGCATGGTTGGGGTGCCTTCCATGTAGCAGCGGTTCTTGCTGTGGTTATTATTTCATTCGTTTTCTTAATATCCGGCGATAATTTGTTTCTCCCTTTGGTGCGTCCTGTATAATTTCCAACACACCATCTTCAAGCATTTTATCAATGCGATTAGAAATCCATACATCACTAATTCCAAGTTGATATTTTCCTAAAACATTACCTATAACAATAGCCATTTTGAATTGCTCTGGCTGTTCCGCAATTTCACGAAGAATGAAACTATCATATATATCTTCTGAAACACTTTGCAATTTACCATTTAGCATTGCACGCAAAGGTGCATTTTCATTTTGAAGTTGATTCCATTTCATAGCACAAGCTGAAAGAAATACAGGCTTAGCTTTTTCTTGTAGAGTTATATATTTTCCCCATTCGCCAGGAGAAACCTCACCCCATGCTATTTTGGATATCATAGTATTTTCTTTTCCATATTCCCAGGCAGGTAACTTAACCAAATAAATTGTTGTCTGACAGTTTAATGGTCGAAGTTGTTTCATAAGCCAGTACATACCGCAAAGTTCATCCGGATTATAGCTATACCAAATACGAACTTCTTCCCCAGCTACATATCGTTCAATAACCGAAGACAATGTAGTTTTAATTTTCTGTATTTTTTCTTCAACCTGATAGTCTAAATCCTCTACAAACCAGACAGACAGCATTTTCTTGAGAACATTTTTCCGCTGTTCGCCAATTCCATTATCAGAAATATCTCCCACACTAAGAGCCATATCAAAACAATAAACATCACTGCTCTTGCCTCCCAATGGAATAGCATTCTCCCAAGCAATATGTTCTTGTTCCTGTGCTTGAATTTGTGCTTCTTTCATTTCATCTGAAGATGGAACACTCCCATCTTCGTGCCTCATAAAGACCGAAACTGCACTTCCTCTATACTTTCCCTTACCGTAAGTTTGGGCAATTTTCAAACTTCCACAGGCACTTTCACCAAATACAATTTCAATCATCTTATATACCTCCGATTTAATTACTCCCGTATGAATAAATTATATCATGCAAAACAATTTCTTCTGCCCGGTTGTGAATGTTATTACAACGCTGCACCCATTCCATTTGTTGAGTTCGCTTCAATTCCTCTGTCACGCCCTCGGTGGCTTTCATCTGCTCCATGATAGTGTCTAACCGTTCCTGTGCCTGTTCGTTCAGGTCTGCAAGATATGTCCACAATTCTCCGGTCAGTATCAATGTATTCAATCTGGCTGGGTGGACTTCCCTTAAATATTCCCGGTGCATCCGTCCGTACTTTCCGATAGGGCGGTGTTCCTCCGGCAGTTTCAAGTCCGGGATGTAGTAATCTCCGACAAGGATATAATCAATTCCGTTTTCCGTTATTCTTGGTTTCAATTCTCTCATGTTCCTTACCTCCTGTGGAAGCAGGCTCGTCTGGTACTAACTCAATCACATCGGTAATCTCACAATTCAGCGTTTCGCAGATACGGGCTAATGTATCCATGCTGATGTGCTTTCCCTCTTTGCTCATGTTGGCAATCATATTTGTTGTCATACCAGCAGCAAGCCTTAAATCCTCTTTCCTCATATCACGCTCTAACAGTGTGTGCCAGAGTGGTTTATAGCTGATGTGCATATTGTTTTCCTGCCTTTCTATCCATACCACCGGGGCGGCTGCCCCGGCAGGAACTTTTCTCTTATTATAGCACCAATCTTGTGAAATCACAATTTATTCTTGTATCCTGCCGCTGATACCGTCTGGATTGGCTTTCCCTTTCTTTTTGTTCCCTTTAATTAGCCATGAACTGCTTCATGCCCTGGCTTTTGCTGGCCGGGTTGTCCGCCCCGTAGCCTTCCAGCA
>CAQBGY010000980.1 GCA_948759685.1 uncultured Eubacterium sp. | reverse complement strand
CCCGCCGATATCGTATACTTTCCGCCAACCAGCAGATACCTTAATACAGATATTATCGCTAAAAGACATATTCCCTATGAAAAGCTTGTGCGTCAATACGCCGAAAATCCGTCAGATGAGAATGAAATCCTGCTTCGCTATAAATTTATGAGTCCATGGTCTAAAATAATCCGAAACCAACTTGTTCAGGAAAAACAAATTGCATTTGACGAGGTACCCGCATCAAACGACGTCATGTTCTCCATGATAACAGCTTATAACGCGAAATCCATACAGTCTGCCCTGGAAACAATTTACTGCATCACATTTTCAGAGAACACTCTGACCACTCAAAAAAATGAAGAAAAATACTGGGCCCGCGTTGAGGTTTTCGTAAGGAGATATCAGTTTATGCTGGATCATATTGTTGTAAAAAAATATCGAAAAGTTCTCCCCAGAGGATTGTTTACAATCGGCACTGCGATTCGTCAAAAATACAGCATAGGGTTCATCTGCAAAATATACATTTATTTGAGAAAACACCATGTTGCAATGTTCTACCGTTCCCTTGCTAAATAGCGGCCGATCTGCATCACATTAATATTGGGAGAAAATACAATGCAAAATGTACTGATTACGGGAGCCAATTTTGCGAACAAAGGCGCGCAGGCCATGTTATTCACTACCGTAAGCGAAATTCGTTCCAGATGTCCCCACGCAAATATATATTACACAACCAGAGAACATTTTTCAGTAAGCAAGCAATTCCGCTTCACCGCCCTTGACAAATATACTTTCCTCAATGCATTTGAGCGGAAAGCCGGCAAAAAAAAATCCTTTATGTTCTTTTTGGAAGCTACAAAACAAGCGTTGAGATCCTTTTTGAAAAGGAACTATGGCGCACTTTACAGCGATTATCAATATATTCCCCTTATAGACAATTTGGATCTTATTTTTGATGTGAGCGGCTATAATTTATCCTCTGCATTTTCGATAGATGCAAATGAATATTATCTGAAAATAATAGTCTGTGCACATAAATGTAATATACCGATTATTCTTCTGCCGCAGTCATTTGGCCCCTTTGACTACGGTGAAACCCGGTCGCCATATATCCAAAATATGCGTAAAATATTGCAGTACCCCCTTCTGATTTTTGCCCGGGAAAAAAGCGGATATGAATTGCTCTCAAAAAAATGCAAGCTAAAAAACACGATGCTATCCAATGATCTGGTTTTACAAAACAAGGCAATCCACTGGGATTTTATATGCGAAACTGAAGCGATGCCGCATGTTGATCTCAAAATAGCATCTGCAAACAATATAGCCATTATTCCGAACACAAAGATTCTGGACAAATGTGCGCACATTGATATGTACTCTTTGTACAGCGGTGTGATAACCGCATTGCTGCAAAGTCACAAATCCGTATACTTGATTTATCATTCCGCAGAAGATTATGTAATCTGCAAAAATATAAAAAGAGAGTTTATATCGGAGTCATCTGTTATATTAATGCCGCAGGAACTGAACTGCTATGACTATACTAATATTATTACGCGTTTTGACTATATCATTGCATCCCGATTTCACTCCATTGTACACGCTTTCAAACAGAACATTCCCTGCCTCGGACTCGGATGGGCGGATAAATACATGGAACTGTTTGAAAGTCTCGGTCAGCAGGACTATATTCTGGATATGAGAAATGAAATCACTTTGGAGAATATTCTGACTTGTCTAAAATCACTCGACCATAACTATATGTCAGAAAAACGTGTCATCGAAAACAGGTTGAAAGATTTGCAGCGGCATAATTGCTTTGATCTGATATTTGAAAAATTACAAAATAGGGAATCCATTTATGAGGCTTGAAAGCAGTAAAAATACCAGAAAAAATTTTGCAAGCGGTTTTATATACCGCATTGCATTTTTATCCTTTCAATTCATCATCAGAACTGTGATTATTCGCCAATTAGGGGCCGAGTACAGTGGTCTTGACACCCTTTTTTCCTCCGTTCTTCAAGTCCTTAACCTTGCAGAGCTGGGTGTGGGCAACGCTTTGGTTTTCAGCATGTACAAGCCTATAGTAGAAGATGATTCTGCCACTTTATGTGCGCTGATGCGGATGTATAAGCTCCTTTACCGTATTATTGGCCT
>CAQBGY010000979.1 GCA_948759685.1 uncultured Eubacterium sp. | reverse complement strand
TAAACACGCATAGGTTCGAGTAGGACTAAGAAAGGCGAAAATCCAAACGAAAGTGAGGACAAGTAACCGACTATGGCAACAGGAAAGGCACAAAAGAAAGATAAGTTAAGGCACGCCGAGTATTATGACTTTCAGGAAATTCAAGATAAGCTGTACGCCGACAGCAGTAAGGGTAAAGTTTTCAAACATCTGGTTGAAATCATTGCATTGCCCGAAAATATACGGCTGGCATACCGCAACATCAAGAAAAATCATGGGAGCATGACACCCGGCACAGATGGAAAAACAATTACAGAATTAGCAACACTCTCTGATGAACAGCTAATTTCTTCCGTACAGCACAAGTTAGACTGGTACGTTCCGCAAAGTGTCCGGCGGGTAGAGATTCCGAAAGGAAATGACCCAACAAAGAAACGCCCGCTTGGAATACCGACAATTATGGACAGGCTGATACAACAGTGCGTATTGCAGGTCATGGAGCCGATATGTGAGGCTAAATTCCACGACCATAGCTATGGATTCCGCCCTAACAGGAACCAACAGCACGCAATCGCTCAGGTTCATAAGGATATGCAGAGAAGCAATCTCCACTATGTCGTAGATATAGACATTAAAGGGTTCTTTGACAACGTGAATCACGGAAAACTGCTCAAACAGCTCTGGACAATGGGAATCCGTGACAAGAAGCTGCTTTGTATTATATCAGCTATGCTAAAAGCGGAGGTAGCCGGGATAGGATTCCCGGAGGTCGGTACGCCGCAGGGAGGTATTATCTCTCCCCTGCTGTCCAATGTAGTTCTAAACGAATTGGATTGGTGGCTTGCCAGCCAATGGGAAGAAATACCAACGGAGTTCCCTTACAAGGAATCGGTCAATTACAACGGAAGCGTGAGCAAGAGCCATAAATTTGCCGCACTGCGGAGGACAAGGCTGAAAGAAGTCACCTGCGTCCGATACGCTGATGATTTTAAGATATTTACGAACAGCTATCAAAATGCGGTGAAATTATTCCACGCAACCAAAAGTTGGCTTCATGAAAGGCTCTCTCTTGAAATCAGTCCTGAAAAATCAAAGGTGATTAACCTGAAAGAGCAGTATTCAGAGTTTCTTGGTTTCAAGTTAAAGGTTATCCCCCGTGGGAAACGGAGCAACGGACGCGCCAAATATGTAGTAGAGAGCCATATCAGAGAGAAATCTATTGCGAAAATAAAACCAAACTTAAAACGGCTGATTTACGACATTGAGTTCCCGTCACAAGGCAAACGTACTGAATATCAGGCGATTTGCCGCTACAACGTTTATGTAATGGGAATCCATGACTACTATCAATTAGCCACAAAGGTCTGCGATGACCTTACGCCATTCGCCTTATCTGTCCACAAGAGCCTGCGGGCAAGACTGAAAGAACGGGTTAAAACTGCAAAACAGGTCAGAAAAAGGAAGATTCCGTGTGAAGTTCCGAAAGTTATCAGGGAACGGTATGGGAAAAGCAAACAGCTCCGATATGTAGCCGGACACGCAGTTGTCCCGATTGGCTACATACGGCACAAGCCCCCAAAGTCCATGAACCGCAAAATCAATTCCTATACGCCCGAGGGCAGAGCCGAAATCCATAAGAATCTGGACAGAATCGACATGACGGTTCTTCATTACTTAATGAGGAACCCGGTTCTGTACCGTACTATCGAATACAACGATAACAGGCTTTCACTGTATTCGGCCCAAATGGGAAAATGCGCCGTATCTGGCAAAGTGCTTTCTATTGGCGATATTCATTGCCATCACAAAGTGCCACGGTATTTAGGCGGCAAGGACAATTATCAAAATCTGGTGTTGGTATGTGAAGATGTACACCATCTGATTCATGCTACAAACCCTGATATTATCAGAAAGTATATGGAAATCCTAGGCCTTGACCAAAAGCAGAAAGAAAAACTCAATAAGTTAAGAAGCCTTGTCCACGTTGAGAGTTATTGAGATGAAATAAAATCTGTTCCTGATGGCAAGCCGGGTGAGCTGAAAGGTTCACGCCCGGTTTAGGGCGGGGGAAAATCCAGAGATAACATCAAAGGATTACCTATCGCTATTCCCGCAACTCCGGGAGATTATGAGCTATGACGAGATGGAGCTTGACAAGCTGGG
>CAQBGY010000978.1:815-2144 GCA_948759685.1 uncultured Eubacterium sp. | reverse complement strand
AAATATTTTTTTAGTATATTTTTTGTATTTTCCTTGAAAGAGTTTAATAGAGTAGAAAACTAACGCAATAATCGCCGTATTATGAAAAAGGGCTGCGATTAAAACACAAATCAAAAATTTGATTATTTTGTTTTCATGTATATATTTTGTGGCATACCATGTAATAATTACAGCCAGCCCCTGCCTTTCAGTATTAAGAAAATAGGGCAGACAAAGCATATAATAGAAAAAATACATAATCGGTAAATTAATTTGGTCTTTATAGTAATCGAGCGTCAAAAACAGCAAAAAGTTTATTAGAATGGCATCCGCAAGAAAGAATGCCGCATCATTACCATTTGATATTTTATAAATTATCCTGCAAAAAAGAACAAATAAAGGCTCTGTCTGATACCAGCGTAAGAAAAGGGCATTTTCCTGCCCAAAACCTTTATACAAAGAAAGGTAGCTAAAATAATCTGTCCCGACAGCATATCGCAGACCCTGTAATATAATAATGGGCAATGTTATCAAAATACAATATAAAGTCTTGGCGTATATACTGATAACCTTGTTTTTTTTCTTGTCATATTGCCAGCTTCCCAAAATAGAGATAAGGAAGGAGAACATATACAATATATACGAATCAATATTCCTCATTTTAGATTTCCGTGCCACATTTTTGGAGTTTATATTTTAATAATGAAATGCAATGTAATATTCGCAAACAAATCGGATAATTTATAGAAAAAGCGGCAATAAAAATTTTTCTTGAAAGGGGAATTTTACATCTGTACAAATCTGCCGCATTCTTTTTAAGGTCGGATATATTTCCGTTTATCTTTAAAAGGTATGTTTGCTTTTCTTTAAGCGTAATATTTGAAATTGCCAATTCCATAAGAACCCCAAAATCTGCCCGCTTTCTATTTATTATTGCCTGTGCCAAAATCCACTCATTTTTATTTTGACAGGCGCTTTCGCAGACCATATCCCACACTTTTATTAAATCAAATTTTCTATCATTGAATTTTTCTTCTGTAATACTATCCGGATTAAAGTAATAATAATAAATAATATGAGTGGAATACGCTATTTTCTCCGAATAAACAGCAATGTGAAACATGGTTGGTACATCTTCAAATACAACGCCTGTCGGATATCGGATATTATCAAACAGCTCACTTTTATATAGCTTTGCCCAAGCAAACTGAACATTTTCCTGCGTACCAATTTTAAAAAATTTTGACAAAAATTCTGATTGTGATAATTCACACTCCACATAATCATGCCAAAGACGGTCTTTTTTTCCATATGCTCGTGTTCGTACATATGCCGCCATAGAAAAATCTG
>CAQBGY010000978.1:0-805 GCA_948759685.1 uncultured Eubacterium sp. | reverse complement strand
TCTGCGCTATATTTTTTCCTTAAATCATATAAATACTGCACGGCATCCATAGTAATCCAATCATCAGAATCTACAAAAAAAATATAGTCTCCCTGACAAATATCTAATCCGGCATTTCTTGCGGAACTTAGTCCTCTGTTTTCTTTATGGATCACTTTCACCCTTGCGTCTATTTGGGAATACCGATCACAGATATTTCCCGTCCTATCCGTTGATCCGTCGTCCACTAGAATAATTTCCAGTTCTCTATAAGTTTGGTTTAACACTGACTCCATGCACCGATCGATATATTTTTCCACGTTGTAGCATGGAATGATTACACTGATTACTTCTTCCAAGCCGGTCTCCCTCTTATCCGATCAATTCCCCGATCATCTCCAAAATCTTCCCATACGCTTTCTTCCTATCAAACTTTTCCTCTGCACATCGTCTCGCATTAAGTGACATTTTCGCCCGCAGGGGCGCGTCATCATATAGATCAAGGATGGCTTTTACAAGCCTCTCCTTATTTTCTGCATCCACGTTTACCCCAAAGCCCTCCTGCTCAACCATTCCCATAAACTCTGTGCTGGACAGTGTATTAATCACTGGTTTTCCCGCTGCAAGATAATCGCCGATCTTCGTCACGATACTTTGAGGCGCCTTCTTGACATAGGAATTAACCAGCACATCTGACTGTACCAAAAAGGCTGCCATTTTCTGATAATCCACATAGCCAAGGAATTTCACATTTCCGCATCCTAGAGCGTTCACATAATGCTCCATGTCCTCTTTTAAGGAGCCTGTTCCCAGAATGCAGAAGCGA
>CAQBGY010000977.1 GCA_948759685.1 uncultured Eubacterium sp. | reverse complement strand
TAATATACGAAGTGAACCGCTGAGATTTCAACTGCAATTAGCAAAAAATATATTTCCGCGGGCAATGAGCCAAGCGCCGTGTTCACACGGGCATTTGGCGAATGTTGCGAGAGTCACATATCCCACTGTTTTGCAGTGGGTATGTGACTTTATCCACATGGCGCCCTGGGCCACTTCCTGCGCCGGAGTTTCCGCCGCGTATTTTCAGGCCGTGCTGTGCAGCGATTAAGCAGGGGCAGGCTTTTTATGGCAGACCTGTCCCATGCACCTGTATAACTCCCAGTACCATGCTATAAAATTGTCAATGTACGTTCTATGGCATCTTTTTAAATGACCTATATAATAATAAAATAGGGTGAAAACCAGATATTTCTGCAAGAATCAGAAATTTTTTAAATTTCTTTCATACTATATATAGTTTTAAGTTGTTGACTGATTCCATATCTTGTGTTACACTTCCCTTGTAATTGATATTTGTGCGCATCCTTTTATGGAGATACAGATGGAAACGTCTGTATGCGGCATAGCCCCGCATTGCACACGCTGTTAAGTTTGTATGATTGTGCCAGCAGTATCATTACGCCCTGTAAGTGATATACCGCTGGTTTTATTTTAAAATTATTGGTAAAATTAGATTATCTCTTTAGAAATTCTTATATGTCGGAATAGCCTGTATTCGCGGGATTTTCCGGCAGTTTAGATATGGGGAGAAGTTCACATATACCCTCATAGACCTTTAGGTTTTCCCTCTGGGCGGTAGAAAAAAGTAGTAAATTGGTCTGTGGCTATGCTGCAATCAACCTTTCCATTTCAGCCCTTGCGGAAGCGAATGTTGCGTGTGCGTAATAGTTCAGCGTCATGGTGATGTTGGAATGTCCCATGATATACTGTAACGCTTTCGGGTTCATGCCCGCATTGGCTAAGTTGGTGCAGAACGTATGGCGCAGGGTGTGGGGTGTCATTACTTTGGGTAAGGCTTCCTCATGGCACTTGTTGTACTTCTTCGCAAGCCCCCGGAACATGGTAGCATAGTTCACATTCGTTTTCGGGCAGCCGTCCCGGTTGAGGAAAAGGAAATTGCTGTAACCGTCAATGGTGATTTTCTTCGCTCCCTTGCGGTTCTCCAACACGCGCCCCAACGCTTCATACACTTTTTCACTCATTGGAATTTGTCTGATACCGCTTTGCGTTTTGGGCTTCTCTATGTAGTAGCCTGTTTCCGCGCTCCGTAAAAGCTGGTGGTCTACATTGATTACCCGGTTTTCAAAGTCAAGGTCGGTTTCAGTCAGCCCGCAGAGTTCGGAAATCCTAAGCCCCGTCCCCAGCAGTATGATAACCTCGTCACGGTATTTCTGATAGACGCTATCACTTTGCATAAAGGATAAAAGGCTTTCTTCCTGTTCCGCTGTGAGGGGTACTTTCGGCTCTGTGTCGTCCTCGATCACGGTGTTTAGCTGGAAGTCAAAGGGATTTTTCCTTATACAGTCGTCCTGTATCGCTGTGTAAAAAGCAGCTTTCAGAGAACGCTTGTCGTTGCTTATGGTCTTGTAGGATATTCCCTTTTCTTTCATGCGCAACGCCCATTCTTTCGCGTCGGACAGCTTCACACTGTCAATGGGGCAGGAACCAAGTTTATCCGCTTCCAGCAGCTTCATCAGCCGTTCGCGCCCCTTTGTGGTGTTATGCCTTACATTCCCCCGGTGGCGGTTCTGCTTCGCGTAAAGCTCGCAGACGGTCATTTTCTTTCCGATTGTGTCTATCCCGTCGTCAAGGTCTTTCTGTATCTCTTTTTCCTTTTCTCTAAGGGATATGTCGTCACGCTTCCCGGCAGGGGTCTTGTCCGTAGGCACTAACTTCCACGCATAGACAAATTGCACTTTACCAAAAGTATCGGTATATTTGTATGCATATCTCCCGTCTTTTCTCTGACATTGTTTTTGCTCCTTTCCGTGTCGTAAAGAGCCTTGATATGCCTGTATTTATTGTAGCAGATTCATGGCGGCTAACTCCTTTAGCCGCCATATCTTTAGGCAAAGATTCTCGCTTCTGTACTAAAAGAAACGACGGCTTTTTTTCTTTTGCCGTCGTTCGGCAGATTATTATTCTATATTCATTTCTAAATGCCCTGTAAAATTGTTTCCAAT
>CAQBGY010000976.1 GCA_948759685.1 uncultured Eubacterium sp. | reverse complement strand
GCCCTACTTTCTTTCGGTGAGCATGATGGCGGACAAAGAAAGTAGCAAAGAAACCTTTGTTCAATCTGCGATAAATAAAGGCGTGAAAATATACATGTATGTGGCTACCTTTTTGTACCTTTGCAAAGTTATTTCATTCATAATATAATATTGCATATGAATACATTAAGTGCAGAGAGACAAAATAACATTCAAGAACAATTATCCAATGAACAAAAATTGGTTTCTTTTGATATGCGAGAACTCACTATAGAGTTTTATGTCACAAAGTATCTTACAAATATAGATAAAGATGACAATGAAATATATGTACCTGATTATCAACGTGAATTTGTTTGGGATATTACCAGACAGTCTCGATTTATAGAATCATTGTTATTAGGATTACCTGTGCCTTTTATATTTACGGCAGAAATTCCGGAAACAGGGCGTCTTGAAATTGTTGATGGTTCTCAACGTATTCGTACAATGGCTGCATTTTTATCTAATGATCTTCAATTAAAAGGGCTTGAAAAATTGACGGAGTTTAATGACATTCGATTTGGGCAATTACCTTCAGCTACCCAACGAATGTTTAAAAATATTGCTATTCGTATGATAGTTCTATCTTCTCGTGCCACAGAAGAAGTACGAAAAGAAATGTTTGACCGTATCAACACCAGTAGTGTCCCTTTGGTTCCAATGGAAACACGTCGGGGTGTTTATCGGGGTGAATTTATGACTTTTATAACAGAACTTGCTAAAAGTGAAAAATTTAAATCCTTGTGTCCTTTTGCTAAGTTTTCAGAAAAACGACATGAAGAAGAAGAACTAATCCTGCGCTTTTTTGCATTCATTGATGCGTATCCTGACTATCGTCAGGTTGAATATAAAGGGGTAGCTAAATACCTTGATGAATATCTTGATAACGGAAATAAGAATTTTGCAGAAAACGAACTAAAAAGTAAAAAGGCTGCATTTGACCAGATGGTTGATTTTATATCAAAAACTTATGAAGGACAAGGGTTTGCCAAGAAACCAAATGCAGTAGGTGTTTCTAAACCATATTTTGAAGCAATTGCTATTGGCGTCTATATGGCTTTACAAGAAAATCCCAATATTCAGCCCCATAAATTAGATAGTCTTATTGTTGATAAACATAATAGAAATGGTTTCTTTGAAACCATAGAAGGACGCTACCGCACTCATACGGCAAAAAAAATATTGAATAGAATAGATTACGTGAAAAATTCATATTTGGCAGATGCAGAAAAATAAATTCAATCAAAGCATTGAGGATATTAATGATTTTTTTTCTTTATTAGAATTTATTGATTCTATTGAAACATACAAAAACATCATGTTGCCAAATCCAACAACGACTTCTTCACTATTAGTTACTTCAACTCAACAAAAATGCATGAGAAGTCATGCTGTTTTGATGTTATACAATATAGTCGAGGCAACAGTTGTAGAATGTATTTTAGCAATATTTGATGCTATTAAAGACGATCATCTTAAATATCATGAACTTGAAGATTCTTTGCGTGACCAATGGTTAAGATCTATGATGACCACTGGAGATTCAATTAAAACTCGTATTGCACGAACTAAAGAAATAATAGGCAACATTAGCTCTGATATACTTTTTGCTGATGCGATAGGACGTTTTAATGGGAATGTCGATCTTAGAACGATTCTTAATATATGCAAAGATTTTAAATTACAATTGAGAGCCATACCAAATAAAGATGGAGTCGCCACTACATTGAAAGCAGTTAAGGATGCACGAAACCACCTTGCTCATGGAGATGTAAGTTATTCTAATTTTGGATCCACTATATTGCTTTCTGATATAATAAAGTATAAAAAAGACACATTAGATTTTCTTTCATTTTTTATAAATCGAGTTGAGGAATATATTTCAAACAAGGAGTATAAAAAATAAAAATGGATATACAAACAAATAGGAGTATTTTTAGGAAGATTATGGTCAATATTTAGAACTCCGATGAAGTTGCCAACTTCATCGGAGTTTCATCTATGGTCATGGGATATAAAGCAGTGCAAACTCCGCCTTTCTCCGTTTGAGCAGCATGGCGTGCCGTTTACCCTTGTAGTTGCAGAAAGCGATATATTCCCGGTAAATGTTCCTGTCGCCCGCCTCC
>CAQBGY010000975.1 GCA_948759685.1 uncultured Eubacterium sp. | reverse complement strand
GCAAAGGTGATATAATGTACTTGTACAATGAGTACAATGAGCACATTTAGGAAGTGAGGTGGTGAATCGTGGAAATCATTATCAGTAACAATGCCAATAAACCGATTTATGAACAAATCACATCACAAATCAAGGCAATGATAATGAGCGGAGAATTACAGGCAGGTGACGCAATCCCTTCTATGCGGGCTTTGGCAAAATCAATCCATGTAAGCGTTATTACAGTCCAAAAAGCCTATGAGGATTTACAAAGGGACGGATTTATCGAAACTACAGTTGGCAGAGGAAGTTTTGTGTCGGCGCAGAACAAAGAATTTTATCAAGAGGAACAACAGCGTATAGCCGAAGAACATTTACAAGCAGCCGCCGAAATAGGGAGAATGAGTAATATTTCTCTTGAAAAATTGACGGAATTATTAACTTTATTTTATCAGGAGGACGAATAACATGGAAAACATTTTAGAATTGCAACAAATATGTAAGTCTTTTCCAAAGTCAAACTTTATATTGGATAAACTCTCTTTTTCATTACCGTATGGGGCTATTCTGGGCTTTGTTGGTGAAAACGGCGCAGGTAAAACTACCACGATTGGCTGTATTTTAAACACTGTCAGAAAAGACAGCGGTATGGTAAAACTATTTGGAAAAGAAATGCGGGATATTGACACAGACATTCGAGAAAAAATTGGTGTGGTTTATGACGGAGATAATTTTCCGGGTTTTTGGACGGCGAAACAATTATCTCAAGTCATGGAGGGAATTTATACACAATGGGATAATGCCTTATTTCAAAAATATTTAGAGGATTTTCATTTACCTGTTAAACAGAAAATCAAAAATTATTCCAGAGGAATGACAATGAAGCTGGCTATTGCAGTTGCCTTGTCGCACCACCCGCAATTATTGATTTTGGACGAAGCAACCAGTGGTTTAGACCCCATTATGCGTGATGAAATGCTGGACGTTTTTCTTGAATTTGTGCAGGAGGAAAGCCATTCTATTCTTTTATCTTCTCATATTACAAGCGATTTAGAAAAAGTTGCAGATTATATTACATTTATTCATAATGGGAAATTGATTATGACCGCATCAAAAAATGATTTGGTATATAATTACGCCGTTATGCGTTGCAAGGAAAGTCAGTTCCTTGCATTAGACCCTGGTGATATTATCGCTTACCGAAAACGGGATTTTCAGATTGATGTATTAGTTAATAACGGAAAAGAAGCACAACGAAAATATAAAGGTTCTGTTGTAGACCATGTTTCAGTTGATGAAATCATGTTGTTATTGGTAAAGGGGGAACGAGTATGAAAGGATTGCTTAAAAATAATTTTTTAACCGTTTATTCTAATGCGAAAGTTTTTTCGATTTTTATGCTTATATTGGGGCTTTTTGTTGTTGCAGTTATCAGCCAGCCGCTTCTTATTGGTTACGTTCTGTTAAGCATGGTTGGCTTTTCCGTAAATGCAATTACAAGCATAAAAAAAGAGTTTATTTCAAAATGGGGAAAATACAAATTAACTTTGCCTGTAAAGAGAGCTGCTATTGTTAAAAGCTATTTTATCAGTCAACTAATATGGCTGCTTGTTGGAATACTATATGCAGGAATCGTTATAAGTTTATCATGGGCATTGCATGGTTGCCCTTATGATAATAGCATTGACGTAGTTTCAATATTTGCATTGGGAATCAGTGTAAGTATTTTTACAGGTGCATTTTTCTTTCCATTGCTTTATCTGGGCGGCGAAGAAAGAAGTGATGTATTTTTAGTAATCAGCTTGCTTTGTGGAATTGGCGTTGTGTTAGGAATTATTAGTGTACTTAATCTTTATTTAGCCCCTGGCGTAACTACAATTCTATTAAGTGCGGCTATTTTGCTTTTAAGTTCTTTGTTAATGTTCGCTTTATCCTATCCGTTGACCGTGGGTATTTATCACAAAAAAGAATACTAACTAAATGTATTATGTGGGAGAAAGGGGGAATTTCTATGCCTTGCACAGAAGCATACAAGGAGCATATCGAATACACATTTAACGCCTTTTGTAAAGTTGTTATACGTTATGCGGTTATCAACGCATGGCGTGACAGGGATAGACGGCGGCAAAGAGAAATATCTTTTGAATACCTCACCGAAGAAAAGTTTTACC
>CAQBGY010000974.1 GCA_948759685.1 uncultured Eubacterium sp. | reverse complement strand
CAGACAATCTGCAGGGAATACCTTAAATCAGTTTCTTTGCAGTCGGATAAAGGATATAACTTATATTGGGTTCGGGGACATTCGCAGCACGAAACCCCTTGTGTGGCAAGGATTTGAGCCACTTTCTGAACTATTTTTTTCATGTGCGGTTTTGAAACGCAACCGGTCTGTCCTGAAACGCAGCCGTCTGCCTTCATAATAGTAATCTGTTCATCTTGGATAGCCTCTGTTTCTGTGAGAGGTAAATCTTCTGGAATGTGTATGGGAACCTGGAATGTCATGGAAATCTCCTCCTTGTCGATCATTACGTCACTGATATTGAACATGGTGGATAAGTAGCTGCACAGGTAGATGACGCTGCCATGCCTGCCGGTGAACGATACCAGTGAAAGGTATTCTTTGTCCTGTAGCTTATTTAAGGTGCGGCTCACTGTAGCCTTTGAGATGCCCCAGCGCAGGGCGAGGTCACTGAAGTTCGTCAGCGGGCTGCCGGTGCAGTTGCGGAAATATACCACAGGCCCCAGCTCTGAACCCTGTACCTGCCCGTCGTTGTAGATGGCATGTACCCACAGGTCAAGCACAATATCCATCTCCGAGCATTTTCCCATGCTGATCAGTTCGTGGACGGCTGCAATCGGGAAAAAGAAAAAACCCACATCCTTCAGACATGGGTAATTATAGTCAAGCGCCGTATTGTGCTGCTTCCAGCCGGTAATACTGAATTTGATCAGGTTGTTTCTGCCAAGCCGGGTATAGGTGATATAGTTTTGTTTCTGCAGGAAATCTAGAATGGACAGTGCCTGATGCTGAAAACGTTTGCGGAACCATTCCGTCAGCTCCGAGATTCTGCAGATCCATTCGCCCGGTCCAACCAGATAGGAGATTCCTTCTATCCGGCGGTAGGAGGAGCGGAAGTTGGCATAGGAACAGAGAGTCATGTAATAAAAAAGATAGGAGCTTCCATTGGTACGGATGTCCCTATCTTCCATAAGGCTGCGGATAAACTCACGATAGATGCGGCATCGTGGGTAGTCCACAATTTGTTTGATTTCTAATTGATAGTCCAAGATAAAGTCCTCCTTTGATAAAAACAGACACCCACAAAGGGGTGCCTGCGGATATTGTGTTTCGACAATGAGAATGGATTGCATTCATTGCATTAAAATTGCATTTTTTCAGTTTCTAATATTTGTTTATGTTGCTTTATATCTCTTGAAATTGCCGTAAATTCGTTGTATTCTCTTAATATACGGTACTGTCTGTATGGAGTTCGAATAGTAAACAGAAAGCCGGGAAGCCGCATAAACAGCGGACTTTCCGGCTTTTGATGTGGGGCGTGATACCTTTTTGATACCTATATCTTGATTATTTTCTTACCATACCTTATAATATGAATTGTGATTAGAGTGCCTTTGATTGTTGGCTTAGCAATTTTTTCGTGCGCTTCGTTTGAATTTGAGTTCGATCTTTCAGAAAAAGTAAAAGCAAAAATTTGTATGGAGGGAAGAATGATTATGATAATGATGATTGCATGTATTGAAATGGTGGCTGTGGGCGTTTGTGGAGTGTGCCCTGCTAAGTCAATTTAGATAAGGATTAAACGCCGAGGGGTTCAAATCCCCTGCACTCCATTAAAGTAGGCTACCGTAATGGTAGCCTTTCCTTATAGAATATGTTATTTCTGTCGCCATTGATAACTATTATTTTTCTTATCATTTCCTCTTTCATCAACGCTACTACTCGTAGCAGGCCAGTTGATTTTCCATTCAAAATACTCGTCCTCGGAAATCTCTCCGCTTTTCAACTGTTCTTTCCGCAGACACCACTCCCGCATGAAATCATTGACTAACCCATACTCTAGCCACATACCCACTGGGGCATGAGCAGGCCAGTCGTCATTGTCATAATAACGCACTGATTTATCAGCAGAAGCGTTGCATTTGCCGGGATTGCGGACAAGCTGAAATAAATGGATTGTGCTACGGTCATCTTCATCAAGCCAAAGGAATGTAAGCATAATATCCTCGGTGCAACCGGGGGTAACACCGATAAAATGGATATAATTGACATTCAGTATCTTTGCCATTTCCATTAAAGTGTTGTTTTTGGGAACACGATAGCCGGATTCATACTGTGCGATACGAACATCA
>CAQBGY010000973.1 GCA_948759685.1 uncultured Eubacterium sp. | reverse complement strand
CGTGACTGGAGTTAAGACGTGTGCTCTTCCGATCTGGTTGTGAGTGCCCGCTGCTCCACAGGGGCAGGAGTAGTGGACTGCTGTTTGCTCTGAGGGAGGAAAGCTGCTGCCAGCACATCTTTGGCCTTGAGCTGGTATTGCTCCAGCCTCGCCGCCAGTTCCGGGGTCTCGCGCTCCATTCTGGGTGTGATGGCGATTTTCGCCAGCCAGAGGGGAACGTAGTCCAGCTTGAGGCAGAGAGTCCGCTGAGTACCTCCCTTGGTAGGGAGGATCAAATTTGATCCCCCTTTGGAGAGAACAGTATCCTCTTGGATGTTGGCAATCTGCCGTTTCCGCTGGCCCTCGCTAAAGCCGATGCCATCGCACATCCAGCGGATACCCGCCCAAATCTGCCCGTCATTATCACGGGCCGCCATGAGTTCCGTGCCCATGAAGGGCACCTTTTTTACTTCGAGTTCATTCATTGGTCTGCTCCTTTCACTTTGTGGTTTTGTTATGCTTAGGAGGAATCTCCCCCGTAAAGCTCATCGATGGTGCAGTGGAAAATTTTAGAAAGGCTCATGAGCATTTGTATTGTGGGATTTCGTTTTCCAGATTCCCACTGAGAAACAGTATTTTGCTGGACTCCAACCATGGAGGCAAGGTCGCTCTGAGTCATGCCATTCTTTTTTCGCAATTCTTCCAGCTTCACAGATGTTCACCTCCTTCTAAATATCTCATAACGGGATATTATCACAGGCTCCCCTCATTGTCAATCCCTTATTGAGATATTTCTGCTTTCCTATTGCGTTTAATCTCCAAATGTGATATTTTGTAGTAAAAAGGGGGCTTTGCCATGAACAGGATCGCCATATTGCGTAAAGAGCGGAAATTGAGTCAAAAGGAACTCGGTGCGATTATCGGTGTCGCGCAAAATACAATTTGCAACTGGGAAAATGGGAAACGTGAACCAGATTATGACTCTCTTAAAAAAATGGCATTTTTCTTTAACTGTTCAACAGACTACCTCCTTGGACAAACTTCATTTGGAAAAACTTTTGTTTTTGATGAAGAAACTGACCCCAATTTAGATTGGGCGGGTCATCCATTGGCTGGGAAAGACAAAGAAAAAAAGCCCATCCCCGTTTTTGAGGATGGGCTGGATGATGAGCAGAAGGAACTTATCAGACTTTTTGAGGCTGCTCCGGCTGCATTTCGTGCTGCGGCTCTTGCGCTACTAAGATCTGCCGAAGCGCAGAGTGAAGTTCAGGGTGAAGTTTCAAAAGCCGAATGAATTCTTCCAGTTCTGGATTCATGGCAGTGGTCCTTTCCACCCTGGCACCAAGGTATGTATTTGCGCATAATAGATTATACCACAAAAATCTGTTCTTTCTTGCTGAAAATTGAAAGTTAGCTTTGCTTTTTTGAGAAATTTGCGTTTTAGATTAAAAAATAATTGGAGGTGTTACCATGAAGCTTTCGGATTTGAAAACGCGAATTTGCAATATTTTTAATCTAATTAAGCAGTGGGTATCCAAAAACTTTTCAAGAATGAGCAAAGCAGACAAAATAGTAGTAATAGGACTCATAGGTTCTCTAATAACAATTTTTGTATTTGTGACAGGAAAAAACTTGCCAGATTTTTTCCGCAAGAGCAACTCCGAAAGCAACAATGAAAATAATGTCGGAAATATCCAGATAAACGGCGATATATACGGAGACATATACGGCACAGTATATGGCGACGAAAATGACAACGAAAGTAACGACAATCCATCACAATCAATTGATGAGGTTAACACAACTGAGCCAGATACAATTGAACCTACTACAAAATCACCCGAAAAATTGACAATGTCTCGCTCTGCATATATTGAGGAACTGTATCGTGCAATTGGTTCTGACAAGTACATGGTGGCTGATTATTATACCGATTATAATTATGATGGAAATTTTGAAATGTTTGCTGTGGTAACACCACTTGAAGAAGTCATTACTTTGCATAAAGGAACCTATGCTAACAAAGAAGAAGAATTGCTGTTTAAATTTGGCCAGCTTTGGTTTGTAAATCAAGACGGTGCTCGCAATATATCCCTCACCGATAGCCGCGATGCAACATACGCATATTGGGGTGTATTCGATAGCTTATTATCAATTGGTGAGGATAGATCG
>CAQBGY010000972.1:855-2154 GCA_948759685.1 uncultured Eubacterium sp. | reverse complement strand
ATACGAGATGGGTCCGTGACTGGAGTTCAGACGTGTGCTCTTCCGATCTTCCCTTATTTAGCCGTCTGATGGCTAAATAAACCTCATATTATCACCATGACTGTCATTCCAATATCGACTACTATTTACAAGATTGTTTTTTGTTTCATGTTGCCCTTGTATGACAATTTACTGAAACGAAGCCTTTCTCTGTCAGCCATTCAATATTATCAGCTTCCGAATCCCGAACCACATCGCGCAATATGGAAAGTCCGTCCATCACTACATCCGCATCCGGCTCCATCCCTTTGATTGTGTTAATCGAATCAGAAAAGCCACTTGCGCCGGATGTAGCAAAAGGCACCACAGTTTTCCCTGCCAGATCATACTGGTCAAGAAAACTGTACATAATTATTAGCATATCATAATACCATATTGCGTGTCCAGATTGATACAATCTTTGAATAGGTGCTATCGTTTTCAAATTTACCGCAAACGCTCTGAAATCAACACTTTTCGGAATGGGAGATGCACCCATGCATGGGCGGCTATCGTTTTATTATTCGGATTTGCCGCATTTTCGATATTCCATAGTGTAAAAAATAACGATAGCCTGTTTTTTAGAGTGGCTATCGTTATTTTTTGCACCCAAAGGATTTTATACATTTTTGATTTCCGACTAATGGAAATTAGTATAACTTCTTACCAGACTAAACTTCCCCTATCACGTATTCATCCATGACATAATTAGAAGTATACCTTTCTTTCCATAGAACTTGAATAATATTTTCACCATCATCTTTATAAATAGGTTTCCATCCATATATACCCACTGCATGTATAATTGGACAGCCCATTCTATCACTTCGCACGTTTGACAAATACCTGCTTATTTCATAATCTAATGATCTTTTACGCTCCTGCTCATTTATCGTGAATCCGTTCAAAAAATCTTCTTCATCCATGTCTGAGTATCTTTCAAAAATTCCCATTAAATTGATATAAACAGAGACATCAAAAAATTCATTATTGACCCATTTCAAATCACCACATCCACAAACCTCATAAATATCAGCTTTTGTTTGGTAATAGCCTTCTTGTTCAAATACACATAAATACGCTTTAGGTTGTCCGCAGCTTTCACAAATTTCCGGCTTTTTCAATCTAATAAAATCATCTATTGATAACGACCATATTGTTTCAAATTGTGAAACATATCCTTCTACTAAAGCTCTATCATGACTAATAGACAAATCCTCAAAATTATTTTCATTTGCATTAGATCGGAAGAGCACACGTCTGAACTCCAGTCACGGACCC
>CAQBGY010000972.1:0-845 GCA_948759685.1 uncultured Eubacterium sp. | reverse complement strand
CGCTCTTCCGATCTATTCTTTGTCCAATTAAATGATCCCATCATGCACATCGTTTTATCAATAACGCAAAATTTATGATGCATATAATTTGAATTCTTTGGCATATGAATCATCTTATATTGTAACCCATTATTTTGTAAATTCCCTATAAGTCCTGCATACTTAGCATTTTTGACATCATCGTTAACTACAATCCTAATATTGACACCATTCTGCAATAACTCATTAATGGTACTTCCATATTCGTTAAAATTTATCCATGCAACGGCAATTACAACACTATGTTTTGCCATTTTAAGTACTTCTATAACAATATCTCTTTGGTTCTCACAGAAAACTCCATCACATATCATACCAATACTCCTTTTCAATTTTAACTTACCAGACATTCCAGCATTAAAATTATACCTCAATTCTTTTCAAATTTCCATACACAATACACGCTATTTCCACGCACTGAAAAAGCGGCCGGAGGCATCTGGTACAATCCCGATGCCCCGGCCGCTCCCGGCTTTAAATCTTCGTGCTGACTTCCACGCCATTTCAGAAGGTGAATACCACCCTGCCGTCCGGATAGACCGTTGCGTAATCCACAAGCCTGCGGAACAACCTCTCATTGAAATCCACCGGCAGCTCCACTGTCTCGCTTAGCCCTGCAAGGAAGCCGCTGAAAATGTCATACTGGATTTCCTTCCTCTCCCGCTCTTTTTCCAGGCTGTCCATCCGGCTCTCCAAGGCTGCGTACCGGCTTGCATACCCGTCATACTTTTTGCGGTAGTCGTGCTGGTCAAGTTTCCGGGTGGCGTTCTCATCGACCAGCTTCTGGATCAGCCCCGCGGTCACCT
>CAQBGY010000971.1:1813-2166 GCA_948759685.1 uncultured Eubacterium sp. | reverse complement strand
TTCCGATCTCTGGGTCACCTAAAATGACGATCTCAGGTGCTGTGTAAAGACTACCGCCTTTTGTCTTGGCAACCTGCCGTCCCCGGTAGAAATAATTGTTGGCCTCCGCCCACATATATGGGTAGGAGTCATTCTTTGCATAATTCCAATACCGGTCAAACCTCAGAATATCTAGTTCTTTATAATACACCGGACGGGGTTCCTTGCTAAAGGAAAGTGGGGAGCTGTTTAGCAGCAATCCTCCCGTCTCGGCATCCCAAGTGTATGAGTACATATTAGGCGGTGTCCCTCCTTTGCTTTTGTGCGTTCGCCTTGATAATGAGATCGGAAGAGCGTTCGTGTAGGGAAAGAGT
>CAQBGY010000971.1:0-1803 GCA_948759685.1 uncultured Eubacterium sp. | reverse complement strand
AGTATCTACGGCGGGCGAGATACCCTTTGTCGCTCAAAAATTGAAGCACAGGGGCTTTTTTCATCTCTATTTGATTGTTTACCAATAGGTCAACAATCAAGTCATCGAAGCTGTCAATGCCTGCAAAACGCTTAACGATTGCGCCAGCACATTCAGTCCCATTAAAGCTGCTATGCAGAAGCATATATTTCTGACTGTAGCTTGCCACATAATGCTCTAACAGGAAGATGTTCCAAGGGAATCCTACATAGGGAAATGCGCCAAAGTTTGTCGCTTCCGGTAGAGGAATATACTTTCCTATGCAGATACGATCCAAAGCTTCATCCATTGTTTCAATTGTTTCAATGGGAAACTGAGCGTCGGTTTTCGCTACAAACTGATCTCGGCTGATTCGCAAGCTGTTTTCGTAAATTGCATCAAAGTATATGGTAGTTGCGAGGTTATTTGCCAAACTCTGAAGCGCAAACAGCGTGAAAGTATCATTACTCCTCGCATATTTTGCAAACACATCTGCCATGGAGAGTTCCTGACCCGATCGGCTGATAATATTCCCCTTGAAGGAAAATTTATCGCCCAATTTTGCCTTTAGTGCATCCCGAAATCCATACATAGAGAGCGTGTAATTCGCCTCTATGATATAGGGATATTTCGCACGGATTGCGTCATAGAGCTCATTGCCGCCAATAAAATCCTTCTCGTCAATGGTCCTCTGGATGATTTCGACAATTCCATCCAGTTCTCCATCGGACAAACGGACGATACTTTCGTGAAAGTATTCGTTCTGGCTATTCTTGACGAATTCAACATTGCTGGCAAGAATAGACTTTATCTTACTTTGCGGGAGATGCGGCAGAGCAGTGAAAAGCTCATCATAAGTCGCCGGTCTGCCATAGTCTTGCAAGCAAGAACGAACTTCAGATAGCGGGTCCATACTGACGTCTGGCGTCTTCGATATAAAACTTCTGTTGATGAAGAATCTGCCGTTTCCTATAAAGGCCAAGTACGACTTCAGCATATCGGCATCGTGGATATGGTAGTCCAAAAACGCATCGGAAAATTTGGCAAAAATTGCTTTATAATAGATAGCGACTTTACCGTCCGCAAAAGCGGTCTCGATGTAATTCAGTAATTCATCCTTTAGTTCTTCGCTCAACATGACATCCGGGAGGAATGCTTTTCCCTTGGAAATGATGCAAAGCTGCTTGATTTTTTTGCTGATGTCATCATCAGAATCAGTTAGTTCCGTATCATGGATTGCCATGTAATACCTATTGAATTTGCGTATCTCAAGGGGCGAATCCATGCGGAATCCCTTCTTAAAGTATTGTCTGATAACCTGCTCATAGTCTTCATCTCTGTAGGTTTCTGTCGATTCCGAACCGTCCTTTGCAGGTGCGGTCCAAGTTGGGTCTGAGTCAATAAATCCGAGAAATTTCTGTAAGGCTTCATAGAAACGATTGTGCTGCCTTGTGTTATAGGCAAGGAAATCCGCATTGCTTAAGAGTAACTGAATTGTCTCTTGTGCCGTTTGTCTGTCCGTTCTGTAAAGTTGCCATGAGGTCAGCTGATGTTCTCGGGCAAATGCCTCGCAATTGTTTATCGCAGAAGCATAGCTCCGGCAGGTGGCATCGGCTGTTTTTAGTGTTTCAGACAGATATCGAGAGAAACTTCTGCTATTTATCTCACAAGTCGCATCGTTTCCAGACGACTTTACCTGATGAACTTGTTCAGAAGGTTCCTTCGGTTTTTTTCTATATGTAATAACAATATTTTCGCAGAGATCGGAAGAGCACACGTCTGAAC
>CAQBGY010000970.1 GCA_948759685.1 uncultured Eubacterium sp. | reverse complement strand
TACGAGATGGGTCCGTGACTGGAGTTCAGACGTGTGCTCTTCCGATCTAAAGACTCGCGGTAGTCTTTACATCTACCCCATTGGCCAGCATCAGCGTGGCGAAAGAATGACGGGCACAATGCCAGGTAATATGCTTATCAATGCCGGCCCGTCTGACCCAGTGACGGAGGACTTGCAAACACATCGTATTGCTCGGAAGGTTGAAAATAAACTCATCCGTCCTGGGACGAACCCCGATAAGCGACAACAAACCATCGCTCAAAGGAATCTCGACATGACTGTTCGAACTACGGCCTTTTGTCTTCATCTGCTCGAAAAGCAACAGCTTATTCGCATAGTCGATGTTGCTGAAACGAAGCTGGCAGACATCGCAATAGCGAACTCCTGTATACAGCGAGAAAATAAAAGCCCGGCAAACCTCCGCATTCAGACCCGAATAATCCGTGGACAGCAACTGCTGGATCTCTTCTTTGCTAAGGACCTCTTTCCGAAGGGTGTGGGTATCGATTTTACAAATAACGTTCAGGCATGGATTTTTAGCCATAACATTCTCGTCAACAGCGGCCTTAATCACCTTTTTGAAACGTTGAAAAACCGTATGAGGAGCTTCTCCCTTGAATTTGCCTTGCAGATAGGTCACAAACTCTCGGATCATATCCTTGGTGATCTGCTCCGGTTTGATAGAATGGCCAAAAAACGGATATTTCTCTCGCAAGAACTCCTGAAATTGAACCTTCGAACGGGTAATATGGACTATATCGGCTTTCGAATAATTCGAAATATAGATATCGAACCAATCGAAAAAATTCTTATAACGGGTAGTCTTCAGTTTATAGCCCATACAGGTTGACCTGAACTCCTCCTCCTTACGGGCACGGATCACCTGAGCCTCCTCCAGAGTGATGCGATTTTGCTCCCGCTCACGAGGAGTACGGGGATTAGGTAGGATATACAAGCTCAGAAACTCTTTGCGGCGATCGTGTTTGACAACGTGTCGACCAAGCTCTTCATCGTAATATTCGCGGTGTTGATAGTAGTACTCCAGATAAAGACTTTTACGGCCGTCGGCCAAAGTCTTCTGCAATAAGCGGGGATTCTGTTTGCTCTTGACGTCCAACTTTCCCATATACCTTAAAACATTGACTTACAGCACAAAGATAAATATTATTAATAATTATTCATTCGATTTGAAGAACTATTTAACAGGAGAAAGTCAAAAAATAGGAGCGATCAATTTCAAGGATCTCCATTGTTATAAGAAAATAGCGCAGGCGTATATTGAAATATACAATTTTGTTCTATTTTTGTTTATTAAAAACGTACTTTTGTAAGTAAATCAAGGGAAAGGATATATGGCTAAAGATACAAGCATACAATCAGCAACAAATGACAGATTAGCAGAGGGTTTTCGGAACTATGCTGCGCTGTTGCGCCAAATCAGGCAAAGGGTATTGCTTGCCCAGCAACGGGCAATCTATGCTGCCAATGAGGAAATGCTGCGGATGTATTGGGATATCGGTAAAATATTACAACAAAGCCAACAGGCCGACGGTTGGGGCAGGAAAACTTTGCAACGGTTATCCGTGGACTTAAAAAACGATTACCCTGAAATAAAGGGGTTTTCAGTACGCAATATGCAGTGCATGATGCAGTTCTTCGACGAATACAATCAGGAACTTACAATGGTAAAAGGTGCTGCCTCCACAATTACGCAATCAATGATTGCGCAATTAGAAAAATCTTCCGCTCCAATTACGCAACCAGTGATTGCGTCATTGGAAGAATATAATTTCACCCTTCCCATCAAGCATTTGGGATGGACGCACAACCTTATACTAATGCAACAGGTCAAGGACATACGCGCCCGATATTGGTACATGGTACAAAGCATCGCATCCCACTGGAAAACACGCTATTTACAAGAAGCTATCCGGCTTAATTACTACGGCAAGCACGGTGCATTGGCGAATAATTTCACGGAAACTTTGCCTGCACCGGAAGCGGACGAAGTAAAATCATTACTAAAAGACCCGTACATATTCGATATGCTGACTTTCACCGACCAGTATAACGAACGTGATGTGGAAATAGGGCTGGTTAAACATATTGAGAAATTTCTCGTAGAAATGGGAGCCGGTTTTGCCTTTATGGGCGGACAATACCACATAGAA
>CAQBGY010000969.1 GCA_948759685.1 uncultured Eubacterium sp. | reverse complement strand
ACCGGGAAATGGACTGCTCAATGCTATTACGAAAACTGGAAAGGGGAGAAGAAGCCACTGAAAACGTATCCCTTGCTAAGCACCCTTTATTCCCTGGCGAAAGAATTCTACACTGCAATATTTTCCAAAAAACCCGAGAAACTAAACGCATGGATAGAGTCTGCCCAAAAGCACGATATACCTGAGCTTTTCCACGTTGAATTCGACTAACTGTGGAAAGAACCTGTTTGGCACTTACGATTCGATGGTTGAAAGTAGAGGATAAAAGTGGTATAACTAAAACGTGAAAAATATAGACAAAGTGATTTGTCGAAAAATTTTAGCAGTGATTTATGGGGGGATGTATATGTGCAGATGTAAAAGGATAGGAATATTGGCATGCTGCGTTTTTCTGACAGCGTTAAATGTTGCTGCCTGTGGACAGGAAAAAGGAGATGAAGCTGTCAATACAGATGAAGCTCCTGTAAAACAGGAAGAAAGCAGTGTGCAGACGGTTGAAGGTACAGATTTGGAAATAAAAGAAGATGAAACGGCAAATGCAGATGAAACGGCAAACGCAGATGAAACTCCTGTAAATCAGGAAGAAAGCAGTATGCAGACGGTTGAAAGTACAAATGAGGAAGATAAAACCATTGGTGCAGAGGAATCCAATACACAAACGGATGAGAGTATAAACACAGAAATGACAACAGAAGAATTATTAGATTTGTTTATCAATGGATCAATAAGTGCAATCCGTTCCGAGGATTCGTCATTCTATATTACCGATTTAGATATGGATTCTGGTGAATGGGACTCCTATTCCATTGGTGAAAGAGTCGATCTTGACAATGATGGTGAAAATGAGCAGATTATTTGCGGACCTTATGGCGGCATATACCTTGATGCGCGCAATAACAAGGTCTATGAATTTGCCGTGGGAGAGGGTGATTCTCTTGAGCTTTCTTATGTTGTTTATAATGGCTTCACATGGATTATGTACAGCAACAGAATGCATACAGGATATGAAGCATACCATATGGAAAAATTTGAAGGGGCAGATAATTTAGTCGCAGAAATGAATTTTCATGAAGAACTTGTTGATGAAGATAATGCGGAGGGCGAAGAAAAATATACATTGAATGGAACGGAAATATCTTATG
Organism: uncultured Eubacterium sp.; assembly: GCA_948759685.1. The sequence continues at coordinate 1,029 of CAQBGY010000969.1, read as the reverse complement.
ATGAATACTTTGGATTATGCAGCAAGATTTTTGCAACGGAAGTAACTACAACTAAATGATAACTTTCATATTTGCTGATTAAGGTAGTGGCAGGCGGTTTTCCGCCATAAAAAGCATAGAACATACTGCAAAAACGCCGTTCAAATACTGTGAGGGGGCGGACAGCAGGGGCTGGCTGTGTGGCTGCAATTATTGAGCAATCAGTAAAAGCCGGATTTTATGGGGCTTTCCGAGAAATCGGGAAGCCCTCTTCTGCTTCCAATGGTATATCCGATTCCGTAAAAGAAGCGAGTATATCCTATACGGATAAAGCATCTGCTATAAGCCCCGGCAAGAATATTTAAAAGCGTTGATTTCCCTGAACCGCTTTTCCCCGGTATAGCTGCAAGTTCCCTTTTTGAATCGTTACCGCCACACGATGCAATGCCTGCAATGCTGCCGCATTTTGGCAATGTGTTTTTGAAATGTTCTCTGCTCTTAATACTTCCAGGCTTATTTACTTCCAACAAATGCCTAATAAAACTATGACTTCTAAAGTCAGCAGAACCAGCAGGACATACAAGAGTACCGGACAGGCCGAGACGGCTCCCGCAAGCAGCAGCATAACCACCGGAACCACATATTTCCGGGGATGGTGCCACAGGTCGCTTTCAATCTTCCAGTCCCGGATGGGATAAAACCATTCCAGCAGCACAGACAGCACTGCACTTTGCATGGCAAAGAAAACAGACCCCACAATCATCAGGACAGTGACACCGCCGTTTTGTATCTGCCAGCTACAGAGGAATATCGCATCTGCAGCTATATTACAGCAAAAGATAAACAAGCAGTAGGGGATGCAAAAGTGCCGTTTCTGCCCAGGCAGGAAACGGACCGCCTGCTCCAGGTCACAGTCACAGGACAGCAGGATGCAGATGGGCGTATTTAGGGATAAAATTGCAAAACCTACCGGGACAACGGACAGCCCGGCCATCTCTCTTAAGAAATACGGCATTACAATGGCTACGCACCACATCACCACGGTATTAA
>CAQBGY010000968.1 GCA_948759685.1 uncultured Eubacterium sp. | reverse complement strand
AAGAAAAGATTTTAGAAAAAATATCCTTGGGGATTAGCCTGCTTCCTTTGACTTTCTTTATCATCCGACATTTGAAAATCGGAACGGAAACCCCTTGGGTGTATATCTTTTTTGCGGCGTATGCTGTATTGATTATTGTTGGTTTTGTATTTGCTATCTGTTTAATGAAAAACAAAAAAACGAGAAATGCCATATCAAAGGCTGCTTTAGCAATAAGTTCAATTTATATCGCCTTTTTTTCTCTGTTTATCTATTTGACGATAGCGGCAAGATTACATTGAGAGTGTGATAACTGTTGTATTTAGCTGGAAGAATTGCCCTGTAAGGGAAAATAGATGATGAAAGCCGCAGCCCTGTGAACATTGCGTCAACAGTCATCAGCACTTTTGGGAGGCTGTTGATGATGGGCATGGTAGTTTTGGCATGATTTTTGACTTTTATCCAGTAGGGAGATTAAGGAGCAGTTCAAAAGACTTATGTAAGATACGATCCTGACATAATATCTGTATGTCGGGAAAAAAATCTGTATGTCGAATAGGGGGAGGTTTTGTTCAGATTGCTCTATGATAAGATGATTCAGTATATATTTGGTTGGATTTGCATAAAAACTGCCCATATTTAAAATATAAAATATGATCACGGCAAGGTTTTGGTAAGGTTGAGGCTTTATAATAGAATTATCGCTTTACACAAGCAAAGTTATTGAAAGTGAGGAAAATTTTATGAGTGATTATGTGATTGAGACAAAACAGCTGACAAAGGTGTACGGCGATCAAACCGCTGTCAGTGCTGTCAATCTCCATGTAAAGAGAGGCCAGATTTATGGTCTGCTCGGACGTAATGGAGCCGGGAAAACTACGATTATGAAAATGATCCTGGGGCTGACGCCGATCACTTCCGGCGAAGCAGATGTATTCGGTAAAAACATAAAAGGGCAGGAAAAACGGGTATATCCCCGTGTTGGCGCAATTATTGAAACACCAGGGTTTTATCCGAATCTAACAGGAACAGAAAATCTGGAAATTTTTGCAAGGCTCCGTGGTACGGCGGCACCCAATGCTGTAAAGAATGCCCTTGAGGTTGTCGGCCTGCCCTATAAGGATAAAAAGCTGTTTGGCAGGTATTCCCTTGGGATGAAGCAGCGCCTGGGCATTGCCAACGCTATTCTGCATGATCCGGAATTGCTGATCCTGGACGAGCCGACAAATGGCCTTGATCCTATTGGTATTGCCGAGGTCAGGGATTTTATTAAAGATTTGAGTGTTGAGCGTGGGAAAACCATCCTGATATCCAGCCATATTCTTTCGGAAATCCAGTTACTGGCAGATGATATCGGCATCATTGACCATGGGGTCCTTTTGGAAGAAAGCAGTATGGGCGAGTTGGAGAAGAAAAATAGTAAGTATATCATGCTGCAGGTTTCAGACGTTTCCAAAGCAGCCCTGATTCTGGAACGTCAATTCCAGCTGAAAAATTATTCTGTGCAGGACGATCAGACCCTGCGCCTTTATGATACCTCTTTGGACATGGGGGCGGCCAACAAAGAACTTGTGATGCAGGATGTAACTGTCATCAGCTCCGGTCTTTGCAATGATACACTGGAGGATTACTTCAAAAAAATTACGGGAGGCGAGGGCATTGCTTAAACTGATAGAGTATGAATTTCGCAAATTGCGTAGGCGTCCGCTGCTTATTTTAGCAACTTTGGCATCAATTTTATTGCCTGTTCCCGTTTCCATTCTTGCGGCAAGAACAGGGCAAGGGTATGATTTCTTATATAAAACAGTCATAAACATCGGACATTTTGTGCTGTTAATTCCTGTACTTTGCATAATTGGAGCATTGTTATTTTTTGAGGAACGGGATAATCAAACATTAAGGTTACTGGCAATCGTACCTGTTTCATTCTCTTGTCTGGCATGGGCTAAAATGATTGTGCTGCTGATTGTTTCAGTGTCCTATTCTATTTTCGCATATGTTGCCACGGTTATAGGGGCAGCACTTGGTGGCATGCCGGTTGAGAATCTTTATGGAAAATTATTCCTTTGTTTTGTAATGGGAATCATGACCTGGGCTGCAATCTTTCCATGCATTACGATACTGGTTAAACTAAGTAAGAATTACATTTTTTCGACACTGTTTTCATTTTTAGATCGGAAGAGCACACGTCT
>CAQBGY010000967.1 GCA_948759685.1 uncultured Eubacterium sp. | reverse complement strand
GTAGCCGCCGATGGAATTCTTTTTTTTCAGCCGGGAGCTGCGTACACATTCAAACATGATATGTCCAGCTTTTAATTTTTTAGTGTGGGTGTTATTTGTCTTGTTTATGACCACGCCATCTTTTAGGATCACTGTTATATTAGAAGAGATCGGCAGGGCGTTGGTCAGGTTGTAGGTTCCCTTTTTCAACGTCAAGGTTCCGCCGCCTTTTTTAGACATCTCATCCAGATAGGAGCGTAGCATCAGATAATGTCTGGTATATTTATTGTAGACTGGCGTCTTCACATACTTATTTTTATATGGCTTAGAAGATGGTGATACGGTAAAATTTTTCTTTGCCTCTGACGAACGGGATGCCGACAGACACAGAATCGTACCTAGAACAGCCAGAAATAGTATTTTATAAAACTTTTTCATATCATATTTCCTCCTCGCATTTATTTACATAGCCGCATTGGATACCTCTCCCAGCAGCAGTCCCTCGTTTCGATCCAGAACGGTCTGGATGCTCCAGGGATGGGTGAACAGAAGCAGCGGGTTTCCCTTGAAATCTTTCACTTTCTTCGTATCAGAAGTGACAGAGAGGGCATTTACATCGATATCCTCATTCTCGATCCAGCGCACATGCTCATAGGGAAGCTGATCCATGCGGATTTCTACATTATATTCATTCTGCAGGCGGTACTGCAGAACCTCAAACTGGAGGACGCCCACTACACCCACGATAATTTCTTCCATTCCGGTATTAAATTCCTGGAAGATCTGAATGGCACCCTCCAGAGCAATCTGGGTGATTCCCTTCATAAATTGTTTCCGCTTCATGGTATCCACCTGGCGGACCCTGGCGAAGTGCTCTGGGGCAAAGGTCGGTATGCCTGCATAGCGGATATTTTTCCCGGATTTGCACAGTGTATCGCCGATGGAAAAGATCCCCGGATCAAAAATACCGATGATATCTCCTGCATAGGCCTCTTCCACATGTTTGCGCTCCTGCGCCATCATTTGCTGGGGTTGTGCCAGACGGATCTTTTTGCCGCCCTGGACATGCATTACCTCCATTCCGGCGGTGAATTTGCCGGAGCAGATACGCATAAATGCGATGCGGTCCCGGTGGGCTTTGTTCATATTTGCCTGAATCTTGAAAATAAAAGCCGAAAAATCCTCAGAAAAAGGATCCACGGGATTCTCATCGGAAAGCCGGGGGAGAGGAGAGGTGGTCATTTCCAGAAAATGCTGTAAAAAGGTTTCCACTCCAAAATTCGTCAACGCCGAGCCAAAAAATACTGGTGACAATTTGCCGTCACGCACTTTTTCCAGATCAAATTCATCACTGGCGCCGTCCAGAAGCTCGATCTCATCTACTAATATATCATGGTACTCTTTTGTGATCAGTTCATCCAGGCCGCTGTCGCCCAGACTCGCCTCTACTGACTCGATTTTGTGTCCGTTATCGGCTGCGATAAAGCGGGAAATCGTTTTTGTGTTCCGGTCATAGACTCCCTTAAAGTTCTTTCCGGAGCCAATGGGCCAGTTGACAGGACAGGTCCGGATTCCCAATACGTTTTCAATCTCATCAATCAACTCAAAAGGATCTTTTGCCTCCCGGTCCATCTTGTTTACGAAAGTAAAGATAGGGATTCCCCTCATGACACAGACCTTGAAAAGTTTGATTGTCTGCGCCTCTACTCCCTTGGAGCCGTCGATCACCATGACAGCAGAATCCGCTGCCATCAGCGTTCGGTAAGTATCCTCCGAGAAATCCTGATGTCCCGGAGTGTCTAGTATGTTAATGCAAAATCCGTCATAATTGAACTGGAGCACAGAAGAGGTGACAGAGATTCCACGTTCTTTTTCAATCTCCATCCAGTCTGATACAGCATGTTTGGCAGCCTTTCTTCCCTTCACGGAGCCGGCAAGATTAATCGCCCCTCCATATAATAAGAACTTTTCCGTCAGTGTGGTCTTTCCTGCGTCTGGGTGGGAGATGATGGCAAATGTCCTGCGTTTCTCGATCTCCTGCTTTAATATGTCGCTCATGTTAATCTCCATTCCTGATTTTTCTATAGAAACAAAGAAAAGCTTTGAAAAACGCCTTCCGTCATTCAAAGCTTCCTTATCACTGGGCTACAAGGATTCGAACCTTGAAATGCTGGAGTCAGAGTCCAGTGCCTTA
>CAQBGY010000966.1 GCA_948759685.1 uncultured Eubacterium sp. | reverse complement strand
CCTGTTTCCATGCTTCAATCTCTTCGGCAGTCGCTGCCTCTTCCCATGCTTCGCCATTCCAGCGAGGTTTCACCAGGTTAGACGGAGGGCTGACTTCCAACAGGCGTTCACCCTCCGCAAGCTCATAGCCCGATATGGTCTCTCTTATTTCGCCGTCCTCTCCCGGCTCCAGATAGACGAGGACGAACGTTTTGTAGAGGTTGTTCTCATCAACGACGCAACTATACTTATAATCCAATTTAATCTTCCTTTCATAATTTTTTGATTTGTTTGGTTGACAAAACCAACGATTTTTAGAAAAATAGGGGACATCACATTTACCTATCTAATCCGTTCCATAGTCAAATAAGGCGGAGAAAATGGAAACTGTTTTGGATGCCAAAAGAGCTTATCAGCATTATACGACCGTGCTGGAAATGGTCAATGCTGTAAGTGATGGCGGTACTGTGATCGCGTTTGGGGATAATAAGTCCCCTCTTTATAACGCCGAAGATCGTCCACCAACACTATGCGAATATTTCTATGTTATTTTGTCTGACGGCTTACGAAAAGATGTGGTCGCTTTTGGCTTTACCAGTCCCAATATCTATATGCGTAGAGTATGGGACAAGGTATGGAGCGTCGATTGGGCACAGGTAGGGATTGCGAATATCAACACCCTTCTAACCCAAAAAGCAGACAAGAACAAGGCGCTGCAAACGAATCTGTATGCACAGTATGCCCAAGATGTACAGGCACCCAACCTGAGCATTACACCCGAGATACTGTTTAATAATCCACCATTGGATAATATGGCGCTACTTGACCATAGAGCGTTGGGCTATAATAAAGCAGGTAGACCCGCAGGTGCTCCACCGATGTCATCGTCCATGTTCGCAAACCACTTCGAAACATTGACATTCAATTTATATCATAATCGAGCGTTACAGGTCGCTACGCAGTGCTATACGGGAGAAGACAACGGACGAATTTTTTTGCGTACGCGTCATAGGGATAACAATAATTACGATTATACTCAGTGGCAAGCATGGCGGGAAGTCGCAACCTGCTATTGTGAGGACATGGAGTGGAAAGCGCTCCCAATGATAAACGGATGGATCAATCAAAATGGTGACAGCGCTGCGGCATTAAAATATCGGAAAGGAGCAGATGGAAAGGTTGTATATGTTACAGGAAGAATTAAGCAACCAAATGCTATAACAAATGATAATAGAGTAATTGCTTACCTGCCAGCGGGATATAGGCCAAAAAACTATTATTGGAGAACTCTATCATCTGAAACTAAGGATAGTATAGTCACGCTTAGAATTAACTTAGATGGCAAAATGTATATTTTGACACAGCATTCTAATGTGCAGACTATGTTAAATTCTGATTTGCCCATCTGCTTAACAATCCCAATCTAAAGATAAAATGAGACTAGTCCGACTGACTGGGAGCTATTTTGCCAAAAAACAAAAGGATGCTACAAACTTGTTACATCCATCCACGCTGTAATGACACTGAATAGAGCCGTTTGCGTCGATAGTCATAGCCCCTAAGCCCTTATAATAATGGTCGGTACCCCTAAAAATGCCGGGAAGAAACAAGTGGCTTTTGGGTCTGAATCCAACGGGTAGTGTGGCAATTTGAGTGCAGCACGCAATATCTGTTTTATCCGTCTTTTCGCACGCGACCGAGCCAATAACGATACCTTCTTGTGTTTGGCAGTAGTAACTTTCTATGGGCAAACTGTCCCATACCCATTTGCCGAACCCGTCCGCATAGGCTACCTCATATCGTTTTGAAGGTGCCGCAGTGGCAATCCTGACCCATGCCTGCCACGTTTTCCCGCTGAAATCATTTGTATCGTTATGGCGTGAGCGCACAAAGATCGCATTTTGGTCGGCCCCATAACCAAAAGCTTGATGAGCGAACTGTACTGCACGATTTCTATTTTCGCGCAAAGTAATCACATTCCAAAAATACGGAGGCAGCGAGTTGGGTGTTGGGGCATATTTTAGGCCCTCATCGGATGCTATCATATCAACCGCATGGTAATCAACTTCTGACATCTGATTCAAGGGTGGCTCGAAGATATTACTTGTGTCAATTTGCACGTTAGGGTTTTGCAGCTTACTCGCAAACTGTGCGTACAAATCGCTCTGTAACACCCGGTTTTTGTCCGCCTTATTTGAC
>CAQBGY010000965.1 GCA_948759685.1 uncultured Eubacterium sp. | reverse complement strand
CGACCACCGAGATCTACACTCTTTCCCTACACGACGCTCTTCCGATCTATACTTCTGCCAATACTTCTACTGGAATATTCGTATCAACAAATATCATTTTATCTTGTTTAGATAAATCTTCAAGAATTTGTAATTCCAAAATAGTGCATTCTCTCGTAGCTTCTTTAATCCATGCTTCATATTCATCTGGAGTTCTTCTGATAAACTCTCTCCAATCCTTTAAATCCCTTGTATATGTCAAACCCGGAAATTCACAACTGTCTAACTCTGAAATTCGTGCATCATGGTAGTTTTCTTCACATGCCATTCCATTATATTTTTCTGCCAACATTTTTACCATAGTCGATTTGCCTGCATATGCGGTTCCATTAATAAAATAAACATTGTTGAATTTCATGCTATTTCTCCCACTCTTGCTTCAACAACCGATATTCCAATCGTGTTTTCATTTTCCCATCGTGCCACTCATAATCAACATGCTCCGCTTCCTTAATCAGACCACATTTTTGCATAACTCTTTCCGAGCCAACATTCTCAGCCAGACATCCTGTGGTCACTCTGTACACGTCATGTTCCGTAAAAGCAAACTCCAGAACCTTTTTTAAAGCCTCCGTTGTATACCCATTTCCCCAGAACTTGGGATATGTGAAATACCCTGCATGAACCAGTTTTCCCGCTGGCGTATTGTCTGTCACTGTGTAGCCCACACTTCCAACCTGCTCATGTGACTCTTTTAATTCCATATGTAAAAAATAGAATTTCCTGTCCAGCTTTTTCATATCCTCCAGAACCATCTGAAAGTCCTCATCCGCTTCCTCTTTTGAAAACAATTGAATATCCTGCAAATAATACATCGTTTTCTCATCTGTTTTCAGCCGAAAATATTCATCAAAATCATCTTCACGATAATCTCTTAAAATAAGCCGTTCTGTTTCTAAATAAATCATTTGTTCAATCCTTTCAACTCATCCCTCTTTTGTACGATACATTACCCTACCGGCATCCACATCGTGAAATCCATATTTTCTGTATAAACCATGGGCATCTTCCCGATACCTTGTCCTCTGTGACTCTCATCCACAATCACATCACACAAATACCAGATGGAAACAAAGTCCGTTACCACTATGGCAAAACCCACAAGGTTATCTTCTTCGTCAAATGCACCAAAGGAATCCGAATTTTTCATGGCAGTTAGAACATCCTCTTCTGACCGTTCCGGCGCCCAGTATGTTTGCTTCATTAGGTTCATGAGTTGATTCACCGGTATTTTTTTCTCTGTTGATATGTAAATACATTGTCATTTTCTCTTTAGATTCAATAAAATAAAATCAATAAAATATGTGCCCCTACCAGTCACCCAAAATCAGGAAAGCGGAATGTCATAACGATTAATGTTCATCCCCGACACCTCACCATGAATCATATCGACATACACACCACTGTTAGCAAGAATTGTTTTATTGCTACCAATGTTTATATCACGACAAACAATTCGCACTTTATCAAGTCCCATTTCTTTTGCTTTCTGTAAACCAAGCCTAAGTTGCTCTTTTGCATATCCTTTGCCGCGCTCACTTGGGCGAACTGAATAGCCAAAGTTTGAAGCAAATTCTATATCGTCATCATCGTATTCCAGCTTATGACGAAAAACAATAAAACCGACAATCTTACCGTCGTTTTCACGGATTGCCATGTACCAGGTTATTTTATCCACCATATCTTCACAAAATTGAAGCCACTCAAACACAGTTTCATACTTTTCAAGATAATCCATACCCGGTATTCTGCTTGGGTCATATGTAACTCTCATACGTTCAGTAGGAAATTCAGCTCTATATTCCAAAATTTTTTCTGCATACTCAGCAGATACCTTAATCAGCTTAATTTGACCCATTATTTTCTACTCCAAACTTTAAAATTTCCTTTTAAGGCAAATTGATTATATCATAACAACAATTATTCTGCATTAGGAACTTGAAAATGCGAAGCATTACGCTCCGCACCAATACTACACATATATCAGTTCTTTTAATACAATTTCCTCTGCCGAACTTCTCATATTATTCATCAGCCCTATAATCAGAAGATCCACTCTTCCCTGAGAATGGAAAGAGTCCCCAGAAACGCTACTTTAGCGAGCCGGACTGCTTCCACCGCTTACCCGAAGATAAGATTGA
>CAQBGY010000964.1 GCA_948759685.1 uncultured Eubacterium sp. | reverse complement strand
AGATTGACCGGGATGTTGAGGACGGTATAAAAGCTGCTGCCAATAACAAAATTACGCTGAATGATATGTTTGATTTGTACATGGCCGGAAAATATGAATTGAAAGATTCCACACGCTCCAATTATCTGTATATGTATAAAAATTATGTGTCGGACGAGATAGGGCGAAAGAAAGTAGCCAGTATCAAATATTCGGATGTAAAGGCATTTTATAACAGCCTTATCAGGGAAAAGGGTTTTAAGCCTAACAGTATGGAAATTATCAATACTATTCTGCATCCAGTATTCACGCTTGCGGTAAGGGATGGATATATCAGGAGCAACCCAACGGATGGGGTAATGGCAGAGATAAAAAAATCCCATAATTGGGAAAAACCGAAACGCCATGCACTGACAGAGCAGGAGCAGGAAGCCTTTATTGATTATATTTCAAACTCTGATATTTACAGGCACTGGCTACCATTGTTTACAGTTTTTCTTGGAACCGGGTGCAGGGTGGGCGAGATTATTGGCTTGCGTTGGCAGGACTTAGATTTTGAGAGCCGGACAATAAGCATCAACCATAATCTGATATACCGTGTGTATCGGCAACAGGGCGAAAAGTGCGAAATGCACATTACAACGCCAAAGACAAGCGCAGGATGCCGGACAATCCCCATGTTGGATGAAGTGCGCCGGGCATTGCTTCAGGAGAAGCGGCAGCAGATGCAGAGGGGATATAATGAAACCGTGATAGATGGTTACAGCGGATTTATCTTTACGAACCGTGAAGGCTATGTACATAATCCGCAGACTATCAACAGGGCGATAAAGAGGATATACACAGCTTACAATGAGCAGGAGAAAGAGAGTGCAAAACAGGAACACAGGGAGCCGATTCTTATCAGGCATTTTTCCGTCCATAACCTCCGGCATACTTTTTGTACACGGTTCTGTGAGAACGAAACCAATATCAAAGTCATTCAGGAGATTATGGGGCATAGCGATATAAGCACTACCATGAACATATACGCAGAAGCCACGGAGAGCAAAAAGAAAGAATCCTTTGAAAATCTGCAAGGCAAAATAAAAATATGCTGATCTGATAAAGAGAGCCGTTCCGGGATTGCCGGGGCGGTTTTCCTATATCTCAATTTTATCTCAATTTTTATCTCAATCTAAAGAGCCGTGACAAACAAAGACAAACGAAAAAAGAGGGGGAAAGTGCCGAAAACATAGGATTTTGTATAAGCACAAACAAAGATAAACAAAGACAAAATACAGTATTATCATTTCCCGGCGATGAAAACGCTTGGCGGAAAAGACCAGTAAAATCAAATGTTTACGGTTAGAGGGAAGTAATTTCAGATTAGGCGGTATAGCCCCGATTACAAGGGCTGTACCGTCTTTTTGAGTTCCTATGCGCCTTGCCGTTTCGGTTGCATGTCAGAAAGGAAACTGAGTTCACCCACAAAGTTGAAAACAATATCTACTTTCTGTACCCGTTTCCCGTCCACCTTTTCCGGCGCATGGACTATGATTTTCTTGATAAATTCATTGACGATTGCGGGGGTGAGTTCCTTTATCCCCACATACTTGCGGATAATCGCGGCGAAGCTGTCAAAATCGCTCTTGTTCTGTTCGTAGGTATCGACTTTCTGCTGGTCTGTCTTGACTTTTTCTTCCAGTTCCCGTTATTCCGCTTCATATTCTGCGGACAGCTTCAAAAATCTGTCATGGCTGATTGTTCTCCCAAACCCTCTTGAAAGTCCTTTCACTACCTACAACACCGCACAGGGCGGTTTTGACGGAGTTTTGAGGAAAATTCTTCAAAAAAATTTCTTTGTTTCTTAATACGGGGAAGTTTGGGAAATGCCAAATATGGATAAAAAATAACAGAGGTTTTTGTAAGCTGTAATATGGTTTCAGAGTATGTCTATGTAGTTCTGTCAGTGAGCTAAAAAACTTCCTATAATGTAACGAATGATTTTTTTATTTTCGGGTAAACAGCATTGCTAAATCAAGTTCCCTACTTGACAACAGTTATCAATCGTGCTATCATTTGCTTTATGAATATTTATTACGAATATTCGCAAATACAATTCGATAGAAAGGAGAAATGAAACTATGCCGTCAAAGCCAGTCCTTTCAGACGCTGATAAAAAAGCAATCCGCAAAAAGCTGGAAGAACTATGCGAGGAATGTT
>CAQBGY010000963.1 GCA_948759685.1 uncultured Eubacterium sp. | reverse complement strand
AATCAGGCAATGGCTGCTTTCGATGCTGCCGTGATGCGTGGTGTTCCTGCAGAGTTACTGATTTATCCGGATGAAAACCACTGGGTATTGAAGCCGCAGAATGGGGTTCTATGGCAACGCACATTCTTCGAATGGCTGGACAAATGGGTAAAAGGAAAGAAGTAATCTGTGCTTAACGACTTTCCAATAAAGTAAAATTAAAGAAGGCTCTGTTCTCAATCTACTTGAGTTCAGAGCCTTCTCCATTACATTCATTATCAATCGGCTAAGAGGCTTAGTTAAAGCAGTGCAGGCCATACAGAGGCAGTTGCCAGCCAAGAGCAGAAAGATTGATAACCATAATGACCGCACCCAATATCCATAAAATCAATAGCGACCATTTCAAACCTGTTCCCATTGGCGACCAATGGAATAGCTGGCGCAGGATAGTATATAAGAAAGCTCCTAATGGAATACCGATGAGGGCAACTCCAGCAATCGTACCTAATAATGTCATCATAGGGGAGACGGAAGCAACCGGCATCCAGTCGATGGCAGGCAACAACTCATAAAGTAAAGCTCCTCCACTGACTGTCACGGCAATTGCCGCAAATACCAACGCTACCAATACGACAGCCAATACGAACAAGACAGGGCAACAAAGAATGACAAGAGCTACCAGAAATATCTTAAAGAGAACAGCAGCAATGGAAACAAATACATCGCCTATCTTTTGAAGAAAGGTACGAGGTTTACCGGAGTTCACATAATTATTAACCCCATCTGCTACCCGTTCGAAGCCGTCTGTCACTGTTTTGCCAATATTCTCAATGGTTACCGCTTCTCCACGCATACTTAACTTTTCTGCAGCCGTACGGGCTTCCGGAATAACGAGCCATCCGATAATATAAAGGATAATCATCGGACAATAAGGCACAAACACCAGAATAATCATCAGGATACGCACCAATGTGATGTCCCAACCGAAGTAAGCTGCCAGTCCTGCTGCCACACCACCCAACAATTTATTATCCGGATCACGGAACCAGCGACGCTGGGCAGAGGTTTGCGTATTGCTTTGATTAGCGGACGATGCTTGTTCCGTTCTTTTCCGTGAATCTGTATCCTCGTCAGCAATACCAAAATCTTCCGGCTTGCCTACACGGGCGATAATCTCTTCTACATCCGAAACCGTGATAACCTGGTTTCCTTCAGTTACTTTCTCGGCAAACAGTTCGGCAATACGCATCTCAATATCGTCTACAATTTCTTCCGCACCCTCCTGTTTACGAAAGTAATGTTTCAAATTAGACAGATAATTGTCTAACAGTCGGTAGGCATCGTCATCTATATGATAAACTATTCCTCCTAAGTTTATGGTCAATGTCTTTTTCATTTTTATTTCTTCTTTTTTCGGATTATCTATTGGCTATATGATTCACTGTGTCGTTAAGTTCTTTCCAGGAAATTTCCAGTTCTCCCAAAAAGGTTTCTCCTTGTTCAGTGAGTTTATAGTACTTGCGGGGAGGTCCCTGGGTAGATTCCACCCATTCATAACTTAACAAGTCGTCATTTTTCAGACGGGTCAGCAACGGATACAAGGTGCCTTCCACTACGATCAGCTGGGCTTCTTTCAATTTCTGAATAATATCAGAAGCATAGGCAGGCTCTTTGTGCAACAAAAGCATGATGCAATATTCAAGCATGCCTTTCCTCATCTGTGATTTTACATTGTCTACTTTCATTATTCACTTCTTTTAGATGGCACAAATATATGCATTACTCAAGTACCTTGCATTACAAAGTACTATAAATTAATAATAATTAAAACATTAGAGAGTGCTTACCTTATTATAAAAGGAAATAATGGCTATATTTGTGCCCGTTAAACTATAAAATAGAAAATACGTATGTTTACAATTCGAAAAGCAACGGTAGCCGATTGCGAGCTTATTCATATGATGGCAAAGGAGGTATTCCCCGCCACCTACAAGGATATTTTATCTCCTGAACAACTGGATTATATGATGGACTGGATGTATGCTCCTTCCAATGTGCGCAAGCAAATGGAGGAAGAAGGGCATGTGTATTCCATCGCCTATAAAGAGAATGAGCCATGCGGATACGTCTCTGTGCAGCAACAGGAAAAAGATGTATTCCATCTTCAGAAAATCTATGTTCTCCCCCGCTTTCAGGGTACGCATTGC
>CAQBGY010000962.1 GCA_948759685.1 uncultured Eubacterium sp. | reverse complement strand
TGCTGAAATCCAAGAATACCCATTTTTCCATATCCCAGTTTCCTTGCATCATACACTGGTTCTCTGCCAACGTTAATTTTTTCGTTTGACATTGTCAAATCCTCCCTTTTCTTTTGGTTTTTTTGCAAATTCTTTTGTCAAAACTTAAATGTCACGTTCAAATACCTTAAACGATTTAATTTTATCAAAATATCATCTTAATTACAACAAATTTTACTTCTGGCAAAAAAGTACCTGGCAAAGAATCCTAAAACTCTAATTCTTTGTCAGGCACTTATTCTATTTCCACTGTAATCGATGAAGTTCCCCTTCCATCTGCATTCCTGCAAAATTATTCTGACGCAGTCCTTCATACAAAACAACTGCTACAGAATTTGCAAGATTTAAAGAACGAATTTCCGGATTCATCGGGATACGGATGCATCTTTCTTTATTCTCTGCCAGAATTTCTTCTGGTATTCCTGCACTTTCTTTTCCAAACATAATATAATCATCCTGTCCCAGTTTTACATCACTATATCTGTTTGGTGCTTTCGTTGTTGCATACCACATTTTAATATTCGGATTTTTTTCAAGAAAATCTTCGTAACTATCATAAATTGTCACATCCAGGTCTTCCCAATAGTCCATACCTGCTCTTTTCAGAGATTTCTCATTAATTCGAAATCCCATAGGTTCTATTAAATGTAATTTCGTCCCGGTTGCACAACATGTTCTGCCAATATTTCCGGTATTCTGTGGTATCTCCGGTTCCAAAAGAACAATATTCATATTCTTCCTCTTTCTGTCTATTCTTCGGCATGAGTAATCTCCAAATGCCGGTAACTTTTATTTTTGAAGTCTTTCTACGAAACTCCTTACTCTGCCTAAAGCAATCTTTAAGTTTTCCAATGAATATGCATAAGATATTCTAAGGAATCCCTCGCCACAGTCGCCAAAAGCCGTACCCGGCACAACGGCTACTTTTTCCTCTTCTAGTAATTTATTGGCAAACTCCTCCGAAGTCACTCCAAATTTTTTAATACTAGGGAAAACATAAAATGCTCCATATGGTTCAAAACATTCCATTCCCATGTCTCTTAACTCGTGTACTACAAATCTTCTTCGCTGATTATAAGATTCGCACATCATCTGTACGTCTTTGTCTCCATTCTTCAATGCATCAACAGCAGCATACTGGCTGTTTGTCGGTGCACACATAATAGCAAACTGATGAATCTTTAACATCTGTGCCAAAATCTCTTTTGGTGCAGCTGCATATCCTAGTCTCCATCCGGTCATAGCATAAGCTTTTGAAAAACCGTTAATGACAACCGTTCTCTCTCTCATGCCCGGCATTGATGCGATAGATATATGTTTTCCTTTATATGTAAGCTCTGAATAAATCTCATCAGACAAAACAAATATGTCCTTCTCCACACAGACCTTTGCAATCTCTTCCAAGTCCTCTTTTTCCATAATTGCTCCTGTCGGATTATTCGGAAACGGTAATACCAGCATTTTTGTCTTGTCTGTGATTGCATCTAACAATTCCTGCTTTGTCAGGCGGAACTCATTCTCTTCCTTTAATTCAATTACCTTAGGTACCGCATAGATAAGCTGTGCACATGGCACATAAGAAACATAACTCGGCTGTGGTATCAGCACTTCCTCTCCGGGATTTACCATTGCCCGCATAGCAATATCAATGGCCTCACTTCCACCAACTGTAATCATTACTTCATCATGATAATCATATTCAACATTTATTTTTCTTTTTAGGTAATTACAAACCTCTATTTTTAATTCTTTTAATCCTGCATTGGACGTATAAAATGTGCGTCCTTTCTCAAGAGAGTAAATTCCTTCCTCTCTGATATGCCATGGTGTATCAAAATCCGGCTCTCCAACACCCAGTGATATAGCATCTTTCATTTCGCTGACAATATCAAAGAACTTTCTGATACCCGATGGTTTCACTTCCTTTATTACTTCTGACAACGGGTCTCTCATTATGGTGTCACCAATATCCTTTCTTCTGTATCTGCTAAAATTGTTCCGTAATCTTTATATTTTTTTAGAACAAAATGTGTTGCTGTGTTTAAAATACTGTCTAATGTAGATAATTTGCTTGTAACAAACTGTGCAATTTCTTTCATAGACTTTTCTTCGATTATTACTGTAAAATCAAATCCACCTGACATCAGAT
>CAQBGY010000961.1 GCA_948759685.1 uncultured Eubacterium sp. | reverse complement strand
TACTGTCGAGAATTACCCAGAAACAGAGGTCGCAAAATTTGTCCGCGGAGCGTGTGATACATATATAGATTATCATCTTGAGAAAATAAAGAACTACGGTCAATAATTTAAACTGACAAATTTTTCCACCAAAATTATTGGGAAACTATGGTACAACTTTCAAGTCTCCCAATAGAGATTTTACAAAATAAATCAAATATTACCGTAAAATAATGATGTAAATTGATTTTTTGATACATAATTTAACTGATTCCAGCCATTGAGCACAATTATAAGAGGATGTCCCATGTTTCATTCTTATTAATGCATATAATACTGTCAAAAACACAAGCGCGTTCAAAACAATGGGTATGAAAGATTTCCATATTTTGATTGTAACAACCTGAGAAATTAAGCTATTACATTTTTTAGATGAAAAGGAATAATCTTGTTTTTGTCTGTTACAATGGCTTTTCAACCTCAAGCAATTGATAAAAGATATTAACAAACTTTGAGAGATCGTGTTTCTTAAATGGGAACGTTAGAAACATATGAGTTTATATCCTTTACCCGTGATATACTTTCATTTGAGGATCACCATTAATAAATATTTCTGCTCCATTATTAATGTATTTTATCAGTCGCACTAATGCATATTCATCTTGATAACAAAATAATCTTTCTTTGGCATAATAATACCTCATAGAATTATAGCGTCTAATTCCCTTATTGTCAAGTTCGGAAAAGAGGCAATCAATGTCTTTTTTATCTTGAAAATATTGAGAATCCCAAATTACAAGAACAATATTCTTACTAATCGGCATAGAAATTTCCGCACCATACATTCCAAACCCTTCGTAGTAGTTTGGCGCATCCTTTACATGAGGTTCAATAGTAATAGGATAATCGGATGTATATATTTGATTTGTATCCGTATAATAAAATTCCCAATATTTATCGGCCAGAATATTTGCCAATTCTCCTAAAAATTCAGAATCTGCATATACGTCGGCATGGTCAATTGCAGGATCAGAGCTTGCAGACACTTTCAGATCTAAAAACTTTGGGTCGTCTTTGATATAGGCCATACAACTTTTAATAATCTCTGCTTCTGCGTTTGCACATTCAAGATTAAATCTATGTAATTGTTCTTTGCGAGCCGGTAGTCGATACCATTGCACACCCAATAAATAAGCAAATGAGATTTTTTCATCAAATGAAAATATAGGTGTGTTAACCTTCGTTGAACGATATAGTTCTTGAGCTTGGATAATTTTTTTCAACAGCCTGCTGTATTGAGGTTCAATAAATGCAGCAAAATAATTACTCTCAAAGAATAGCGGAGTTACCATTTTGTTATCTTGATTCTCAATGGATGCTTCATTGATTAAATATAAATCTTTTTGGCAGCAACATTTATTTATAGCCATTCGATAAGATTTGGACAGTTTCTTATCATATACATGAATAGATTTTTTATCTACGGAAAAATTACGTAGATAGCATTGTGGAATATAATGTTGTAGCTGATTTGTTTTTCCCATACATCAATTGGCCTTTGTAATTAAAATCTATCACAAAGGTTGACAGGAGAACGGAAATAAACAAATTATATATAAAGAAATAATTTCGTATCCGTTGTTTTTCATATGCTGGATTTCGGGGATAGAAATTTTACGCTATCAGGGCGGATTTTTGTGCGGGGGGGGGCTTTACATATACTTCGCTCTTTCCTATCGTTAGCGACGAGCTCCTATTTTTTCGGGGATTGGGGCAAGGCCGCCCGTATGGGCGCTTCGTATAGCCTTGCCCTATCCCCGTAAAAACATATCTTTCGCTTCGGATAGAAAGGGGAAGGCCCGGATTCGTGATAATCTTCTGCACCATCATTTAATACATCTGAATTGTCAGCGCCTATTTCTCCCTCAATTTCTTCACATCGTCGAGCAGTTTTTTCGCTTTGCGCTCTTTAATTGAAGCCTGCTCCAGCTGCTCTGCCCGCCGTCTTACGGCTTCTTCGTACCGCTCGACTTGGTTTCGGACGGTATCGCGTGTGGCCGTGTGCTGCTCATCCCTGAATATCGTTTCCAACTCCATTAGCTCCTTTTCCTTGATCTCACCCCGCATTTTCACGTAGCGGTATTTCAGGTCGTTCGCAGCTAACTGTTGGTTGTTCCTTGCGATCTGATAGATAACCGCGATCTGCAGGAAAATAC
>CAQBGY010000960.1 GCA_948759685.1 uncultured Eubacterium sp. | reverse complement strand
GGCGAAAGATTATCTCAAAGGCGTGATGAACGGCAAGACCACAATCCCGACAAAGACATGGAAAGAAGAATACACCAAGCTGACCGCCGAGAGGAAAACACTCAATCGGCGGTATCTTGCATTGAAAGAGGAAGTGAAAGAAGCGGAGAAAATCAGAAAGAGCGTTTACAGTATCTTGCGACAGGAACAGCGGGAACAACAGCCCCACAGAAAACAGGATATGGAACGATAACAGACGGGGCGGCGGGATAGTCAATACCTATTACCGCCGCCCTGTTTTGGACTTTTATTAGAGGGATAAACTGGAAGTAGTCACCTCATGTCGAAAATACAGTGCCGAGAGCCATAATAGCCGCATTGTTGAAAGCATGCAAAATAATACTGCTCCACAGGTTTTTATTGGATTTATAGTAGATAAAGCCATAAGCGCAGCCAGTAAGAACATGTTCCGTCATAACCATTTTGAGTGAATTTATAACGCTCCCTGCCGTATTGCCCCATAGATAATATGCAAACGGAAAATGGTACAACCCAAACAGAATGCCAGTAAGCAGTATGACCAGATATGGCTTTTTTAGTGAATCCATCATAGTTCTTTGCAGAATGCCCCTGAAGAAAAATTCTTCCGTAAATGCTGCTGTAAGTATCATCAGGCAAAAAAATACTGGAAGTTTTACTAATATGTGGAGAATATTCGTTATATTAAAACAAAATCCCCCTAAACCAAAGACAAGGATAATAACACCTTGGTATGCAGCACAAATCAATAGTATCCTTAATACGGTTTTTCTGTCAAAATGTCTTAAGCCTGATTCTTTCAAGGCTTGTATTATTTTCTCTTTTCTGAAAACAGCGATAATCAGGAGGGGAAAGAGAACCAGAAACAACCAGTTTGATAATTCATTTATGATATCGACCTGAAAAGCACAGCTTATGTAAGACAGCATAAAATAGAATACATACCATGCTAAGCCGAGAATGAGTTCCTTTTTATTTTTAGACAAATATTCTATTTCATCCGATTTCTGTTGTCCTGTTTTGTCCATTTTCCGTTTTCTGAATACAATGGCTATCAGCAAAATTAATATTACTGAAAATAACATAAAAATTCCTCCGAAAATTTGTATCAGGAACGTGTATAAATCCCGAGTGTCTGTATCGAAAAAATTATACCACTTCCAATCATGAAAAGCAATCTGAACTTTACTCCGTTCCGACTATCCAGATGGTCAAGGGACGAGTAGTATTTTTTCGCAAAGAGCGCGAAAAAATCTCCACTCTTAAACCCTTGACCGTCTGGATTTTTGCCGTTGCCATTTCGCCGCCGAAAACGGGGAACAGGATAAAAAAATCCTGCCCCCGTTTTCGGCCGTTTCATTCTAACGGCAAAACCGTCTGCACTACTGCGGCGGCGGGCGGTAGGTTATGCGGTGGCTCTGCCCCCGCGCCCCCGACCTCTCCCAAAGAACAGAATGGAATGTTACGCAATAGGGCTTGAAAAGGCTTTATTTTTAAGGCGTTTCAGACACGAAAAACCACCGGGCAAGGGTTTTATACTACCCACACGCAAAAACAGCTTCTAACCGTCCACAAGCGCATTTTGCGCCCATTCTTCCTGCCCGTTTCCCGCCGCGCTGAAAAGTTTTGCGTCAATAACTCAAAAAAGCACTTGACAAAACGCTTCATGGGGGACGCCAAAGGATATCGAGCCATACATGGATTCGGTATTTGAGAATAATATCCTGCTGACGCAGACGGAACGGCTGATGATGTCGGGCAGACCGAAAGAGCCGAAGTATGCAAGGAATAAAAACGTAATCATCATCGGGGGAAGCGGGAGCGGCAAGACACGTTTCTATGTAAAACCGCAGCTCATGCAGATGAATTGTTCGTATTGTGTCACTGACCCAAACAGATAAGTATAATAAGGTTATAGGGAAGCGCGCACCCTCAACGAAAGGAGGTTACACACCATGAAGAAGCAGGCAGAGAAAGACAAGCTCACCGCCCTATACGAAAGACTCTCCCATGACGATGAGCGGGCAGGCGAATCCGTAAGCATTGAGAACCAGAAGCGGATTTTAGAGGACTATGCAAGAAAAAACGGCTTTTCCAATATCCGGCATTTTACCGATGACGGAATCCGGGGAACTACTTTCAAGCGTCCGGGGCTGGACGCTATGTTAGACGAAATCCGGGCGG
>CAQBGY010000959.1 GCA_948759685.1 uncultured Eubacterium sp. | reverse complement strand
GTGGGAAAGCTGTTTTTGCTTTTCCACAGGCTGTGAATGGGGTTTTCCATAGTTCATAGCCAGTTATGCACATTTCCATGATGCGTCTTTAGATACTTGCTATTGTCTGAATCTGTACTTATAATTGTAGATGTGTTTAGGAAATTCTTAATAAATTTTTATGCGGTATTTTGAGATTTCAAAGCTAAAAGCAAGTATACTTTAAGTGAGAAATTGTCGTTTCTTAGAAAGAAAGGGATATATGTATGTCTGAAAAAATATTAGTTGTTGATGATGAACATGATATCGCAGATCTGCTTGAGGTTTATCTGCGGAATGAAAACTATATGATTTATAAATACTATTCTGCCAAAGAAGCGTTGGCTTGTATTGAAAGCAAAGAAATTGACCTTGCCATTCTCGATATTATGCTGCCGGATATTAACGGGTTTTCTATTTGCCAAAAAATCCGTGAAAAACATACTTATCCGATCATAATGCTGACAGCGAAGGATGAAGAAACGGATAAGATTACAGGCTTGACTTTGGGGGCAGACGATTATGTGACAAAGCCGTTTCGCCCGCTTGAACTGATTGCCAGAGTGAAAGCACAGTTAAGGAGATATAATAAATACTCTCCAACGCAAAAACAGGACGTGCCTGCTACAGTATTGACTTATAAGAAACTATCGCTCAATACACAGACTTATGAATGTGTGCTGGATGGGGAGATAGTACCTCTGACACCTACAGAATTTTCTATTTTGCGTATTCTGTTGGAAAAACAGGGCGTGGTGGTAAGCCTTGAGGACTTGTTTCATTCTGTATGGAAAGATGAGTATTACAGTAAAAACAGCAGCACAATTACTGTGCATATCCGGCATCTGCGGGAAAAGTTGAAAGATACGGCGGAAAAGCCAAAATATATAAAAACAATATGGGGAGTAGGTTATAAGATTTAGCCTTTGCTCCCAGACAAGGAGATAGTATGAAGAAAAATGAAAAAACGGGTTTGCTTGTACCATTATTATTCGCTGTTTACCTGGCACTTTTAATATGGATTATTTTATTTAAACTTGAATTTTCAATTAGTGTATTAAAAACAAACCGAAGCATAAACCTGATACCGTTTTATTATGAAAATGAAATTGGAATGGGATTCCATTTGAAAGAAGTTTTAGAAAATGCAGTGATATTTATTCCACTTGGCATTTATTTGTGCATGTTAAAGCATGATTTCAGTGTAAAAGTAAAATTCATTTTTATTTTGATGACAAGTTTGATACTGGAAATATCCCAATATATTTTGGCAGTTGGACGGACGGATGTGACGGATCTGATAACAAATACTTGTGGCGGAATGGCTGGTGTTGGTCTGTACTGGCTGTCTGTAAAGGTATTTCGCAATAAAAAAAGATTAGATTTCATCATTACGGTTCTTGCTGCTGTTGCTACAATAGTAGTGATAGGTCTTTTGGCAATTCTGTTAATTGTAAATTGACGGGGGTGATTTCTTTGAAAGAACAGAGTTTTCCAATCAGAAAGAAACTGGAATTTCGTCTTTTGGTTATTTTGCCTGCATATGTAATCGCTGGCATTATTATATTGATGTTGTATCAGGTTATTTTTTCCAGCTTTAAAAATCCAATTATGGAATGGATATACTGGCGGTTGGATGTCATATATTTCTTTTATCTCTGTATTGGTTTGTCTGGCATTTTTTGCCATTATTGGAGAAAACCGTGGGATTATCTGGATGAAGTGATTGCTGCCACACAGACAGTATATGAGCAGAACAGTCATACCATTGAATTGTCGGAACCACTCCGGGAACTGGAACAGCAGATGAATCAGATTAAAATGTCCATATTGCTTAGCCAGAAAGCGGTAAAAGAAGCAGAGGACAGAAAAAATGAACTGGTTATGTATCTGGCTCATGACATTCGGACACCTCTGACAGCAGTGATTGGTTATTTAAGCCTGCTTGACGAAGCACATGATATGCCTGAAACTCAAAAAGCAAAGTATGTGGGCATTGCGCTTGATAAAGCGGAACGACTGGAAACATTGATAAACGAATTATTTGAGATTACAAGATACCATACGGAAACAGTACAGATAAAGAAAACACCGGTTGACTTATATGCTCTTTTGGCACAGGTAATAGAGGAATTCTATCCTTCCCTTTCAGCAAGGGGGAATCGTGTCAATGTTTCTATTGAGGATAATC
>CAQBGY010000958.1 GCA_948759685.1 uncultured Eubacterium sp. | reverse complement strand
TCAAGAGTCATCAGTTAGTCTTTCACAGTGTACGTGCCGTCGTCGTGTCTCACAAGCGTTATCTCAGAGTAGGGTGAAACATAGTCTTCAACTGTGTAATATTTTCCATTTTGCCAGAATGTTTCTCCCACTTTCTTCTTTACCGGAATATCTACACCTTTGAAGCTATATTCTATAGCACCCTTTCCATCCCAATCATAGTCAATACATTTTCCTCTGAATACAAGTTCTTCGGCATCATCTTTAAAGACTTTGAATTGCTGTATTACAAAGTCATCTTTATAAATATATGCCAGATTTGCATTGATCATGAAAAATTTTGGAGCAAGGCCACCGGATCCAAGACCAAATGTAATTGTACTGTTATTGCATGTTTCAGTTATAATGTATTCTTTTTGAAACTCACTCAGATTGCACCATTTACCTACTAAATCATTACCTGCTTCATCTTCAATGTAAACATACATAATGAAATAGTAGTTGCATATAAAGTAATTTTCCCGGTCCATTTCTTCTTTTTCAGTCTCCCTTGAAATTTCTCTTTCCTCGTGATATTTGACAATATCTTCCTCACATGATGTGAGGCCCATGAATGCCACCACTCCCAGCAGCATACACAAAACCTGCTTAATACCTTTCATCTCTTTATCCCTGAAATTATTATATTATTTGAATTGAACTCAAAAGTAGAGAAATTTTTATATAGTCCTGATTCCCCATTGTTTGTGCCATCACATAAATAGTATGCATCACTCTTGCCGCCCCATCCGAGATTAAAATGGAGATATGTGTATTTTACAGAATTATTACGGGTGAATGCATACTCTCCTGTCTCTGCATTGAAGTAATCATAAGCAGTAGAGTAATTATCGTATCCGTCAACAACCCATGCATGTCCTCCTCTATTTGATTCTCCACTGATATATACAGGACCTTCATAATTCAGATATGCAACACATTGTGGTACTAAGAAACTTCCAAATTTTGCATTACTATAACCCATTTCTTTAAAGCCGTCTAAAGCTTCAAAATCGTATGCACCTGATGCAGTATTTCCATATCTCATATTAACTAATATACCTATATTGTGCAAAAGATGGGCAATGTCATATAATCCAACATCTGAAACATAATTATGGCTTGATTTTTTGAGCATATCATTCCAGTCATATGTGTGGCCGCTCATATTTTGAGGCCATTTGTGATAAGAACATATCTGCCCCATAGCTATCGCGACACAACCAACTAATGTCGGCTTGTCATTATATAGAGGGCATTGACTATTATAAGGTCTTCCTTGTTCCCAATGTGTTTTCAACAAAGGACCTTTGATATCGTGAACGCCTTTAGGATAATACTTATATAAAACGCCATTAACTATTTCTTCTCCTCCGGTTACCAACGGTGGGCCTGGATCTGATGGTGCACGCGATATATTAGTCTGTTGATAAATAGCTTCACTACATCGTGGAGCATCGGCCATTGTAGCTATGGCATTTTCAAGATATATTTTTACACCGGGGTTGTCTTCGGCATCAAAATCTCCTGTCGGAGAATATACGTAGATTTTATTATCAATCTCGCGGTCAGCAGCTATGAGTGAGAATCCACCATCTTCAAAATTAACGAGATAAAATATCGTATCAATTGCTGATGTTCTTGAAATATGGTGTGTTTTGAGTAGGCTTACATCTGATATAGTGCGCGCGACTTCGCCCCTTGATTTTTCTCCATTGTTATCAAGCAAAGCCATAAATGCCGAAGCTATATCGCCTGCTTCTTCAGCCGACAAATATCTTTCAGAGATAATCTGATTATCACTTACATTCTGTGATTGATTCGAAATGACATCCACAGGAAACTCCGGTTCCATGTCATGGGTGGTGCACGCCATTGCAAACAGAGCAAACAACGGTAATAGGTAGCTGTGTTTCATACTGTGGATGATTTTAAGTTTAAATATCGCTGTCTGTTTCAGAAGAATAGGAATCTTCCGCCCGCAATATATTAATTTATATTTTAAAATACAAATTTTAATCAAAAAATTTATTTGCGCCGCATTATATTCATATTTCTCTTATTCTCAATCCTATAGTATTCCGATACTAAAACCACACATTTCATAGCATCCCACCATATAATCAGTATCATTTATATATAGAGATATACCATGTATCAATCTATATAGTAATAATACTTGTATATAATTGT
>CAQBGY010000957.1 GCA_948759685.1 uncultured Eubacterium sp. | reverse complement strand
CGGCGGCTGTGGCCGGGTCGCAGAGGTGGGAGGACACGGCCCCCAGCTTTTGGGGGTTGAGCCCGTAGGCAAACCGCTCCTCCATCGTCTGGACGGCGCTCAGTCCCGCCGCCTGCTTGTAGGGCCGGATGTAGGTCGTGGCCGTGGTAGCACCTCCTTTCGCCATGAAAAAAAGACAGCAGGCAAAGCGCCCACTGTTTTTGAAGATATTTACTTACTAAGCAAACCAAAGTTTATCAACTTTTTCCCATACAGATTTTATATTTTCTTCAAATCATTTCTGAAAATAAACGTGTCAATAATATCTGAGAATGATAACCTCCGTCACTTCCTACGCCCTTGACCAATATATAATCTTTCTTTAATATATCGAACAAATTTGTCATTTCAAAACAAGCGTGCTTTTCAAAATTCATAAGATTGTATATGAACTTGTCGTCAGATAACTCATATACAATTCCTTCATCAAACTCTATTTTTCCAGTCCCAATGTCTTTCATTCCCATAAGGTCACTACTAAAATCTCTTTTGACAAAATATATTTTCCACTTTCCATGATACTCTGTTGCCATTTCATTTTTAAGAAATTCAAGAAAATCAAATTCTTCGTCAGTGGCCTCTGGAATCGAAATAAATTTTCCAAAGATTGATTTAACTATATGGAGTTTTGTTTTTTTGCTAAAACCTTTTATAGCTTTTGCTTCACCATCAAGTGAAAAAAACTTTAAGTATGCCTCATCATATTTTCCTAAGAAGGTATTGCACTTTCTACAAAGTGTCCTTGCGGTACGACCATGCGGGTATAATGACTCAGCCAGTTCGTTGTCAAATATATCTCCTGAAATCCGTTCAATACTTTCACCATCGGAAAGTTTAGTTTTTATTCTTTCTCGTATTTCCTCAGACTGGAAAGAGTCAAGCATTTTAACAATATTGAGTGCAACAATATCTTCATTACCAACACTTCGAGCAGGATAGTGTTCTTCGCTCATTTCTTCGTCATCAAAAAATCTTCCACATAATTTACATTTCAATTTTGTATCTTCCATAAATGTTTACCGCCATTATTGATTTTATGTCTACTCTTTCTTGGTTCGATAAATTCTAACCTGTTAGCTTAAATTAAGTCTATTTTCAAATCATCGTAAGGAACAATAACATCGTGCTTTATCCCAGCATAAATGCTTTTATTTGGCTCCCCAAAAGAGCGAATTAAATTCAGGCAGATATTTATGAGCCAAATATTATCCCAAAAGCAGTTTGGAACTTGATCTATACAATCATATGTTTCGCGGCAAAGTTCTTCATATCTCCAGAGAACATCACTCGCATCTGCTCCGTCGTTGCCATCAATATAATCACTCCTATATGACATATTATCATATTTCACGCAAACAGTGGCGATGTATGTATGTTGTTTCCGCTTAGACCATTCACTCCCAATGCTTACGCGATTTCCGAACCATTCCTCCGTAAAGTTTTCTATAGTTTCAAAAATTTCGGGGTAATCTTTAACGGTTGAGTATTTCAACATCTCTTCCTCTGGCGCAATTAGGAACATCTCTATCTCAGAACGGTCTTTGTATAATTTTGTTGCTAATGGTGAAATCGCCGCCAAATATGAGCAATACAAATTTTTATACTGCATACCGCTATATTTGCATTGTTTGTCTCCATACGCACACCATTTACAGTTTTCACCATAATCAGGAATATAAAGCCGTTTTCTTTTGAAAAACAGTTCCTGTGTACTTGGCTTTATTTCTATTTGATACTTTTTCAAATGTTGGCTTATTGGTGTATCATTTTCCAGGAGAACATCCAAAGTCGCCAGTCCTATTTGTCTTAGGCTTTTGAAGTCGTCAACTGTTGTAGATACAATTTTCCCAAGAAATTCTATACCATGAGCAACATCTATTTCATCCAATTTATTCCCTGTTTCCTCACAGAATATAGTAATATTATCTTGCTCTGTATCGAAATGCAATCGTTTAAGAATGTTGCACATTTGTATCTCTGTAAGACTGTATAATTTCATAAAATCTCTTATAAGTACATCGCTATCCCAAAGATTTAATAACATAAACTCGCCCCATTTGATGTCATTCTCAGCTATGTAATCAAATATATCACTTTGCAGCTATGTAATCAACCGTTATCTTTGGGACAAAATGTCCCGAAGTACGAAAAGCCGGGGAGCGGCACAGCACCGCT
>CAQBGY010000956.1 GCA_948759685.1 uncultured Eubacterium sp. | reverse complement strand
ACCGCTCTATTTCATTCCAAGTCTTTACCGTCAAGATATTTGTATCTTCTGTGTAAGGCAAATCAATCGCCCCTATGTACCATATTGGCAGCAGACCGGCATATAAGGCGCCTTTTACATCGCATTCATACTGGTCTCCGATATACCAGACTTCATCCGGCTCTAATCCGGCTTTTTCCAAAACCAAATCAAATTTTTCGATGATTTTTCAAAATTTACTAAAATCTTTAGTTCTTCTTCATTCGAAAACACTGTGTTCGCAACAAAGAAGCCTATTTATGCCAAATCTTACATATCTTGAGAAGAATCCGTTTATTAATTAATCTAAAATCGGGAGGTTATTCAGGCAGGGAGGCAAGTGCATCATATGATGATCTGTCATAGGAGTTAAAATCATACCGCCCCTCGTCAGTCTTCCCCAAAATACCAGCAGCCATACGGAGCGAAAATCGGTAGTCACACCGCCTTCCTCCAATACTCTCATTACCCATTCTTCCGGAACCATAGACTGTATTTGATCCAATGTTAAATTTTCTAATATACAGCGTGTATTTTTTCCTACTGCAATCATATAATCACGAAGAGCAAGGATATTCAACCCTTTTCCAAATGCTACTGCTTCATCAAATTCCAGCGCATTTCCGGTGTCTGTAATAGAAGCCCCGATTTTTTTCTGCCATTCTTTGTTAAAAATCTGATTCTGGTTTACCATTAAAATATTGCTTACCAAATCCTCAATACGGTATGTATGCCAAAATTGCCAGCACATGGGAACTCTTCTCGTCCCTGCATAATGCAGGTCTACATCATAGTCCTCTCTTGGCACTATCTCGTTCTGGTTGCCCATCAACATATATTCCAGAACATAATCCGCAATCGTCTTTTCAGTTCTTCCGGATATTTCAGCCGGGTGTACCATAGCATGGACTTCCAATGTCAATTCTCTTATTTTTCTAATGTCTGTTCCCTTTAAAGCATTCTTCAATTCATCATACTTTTCTCTGATTGGCGCAAATAATTTTTCTTTTTTCATAAAATATAAATCCTTTCCTGTACCAGTGTTTTATTGCATTATACACGTTGCCCGCGACATCTATATGTCGTAATTAGACAAAAATTTTTTGCAGTTTCTATCAGCTCCTTTTTATATTCCTCAGGTCCTACTACCTTTATCTTGTTTCCGAAACTGAGTAACAACGCTTTCCACAATCTTTCTTTTGCGGGAACGTCAATAAAAATGCGGCTTGTGGTTTCAGTATGTCTTTCTGCGGGACAATCGGGAAAGTATTCTGACATCAGATTTGTATATTCGTTGTCAAACTGTACCTCAATATGAATGCATGTCTGATAATATTCCTGTTCAGATTCTTCCATAAGTTTTTCAACATTTCCATGCTCGACAGTAGAAATCATATCGTCTATCTGTAGATCCTGTATGCGGGCAACCTTAAATGTTCTGTATTGTTTCTTTTTGGGAGAATAGGAAAACAGATACCATGCATACCACTTATAATGTATTGCTAATGGTTCTATATACTGTTTTGACTTTTTTCCGCTTGCATTCCGATAATGAAATATGATATGCCTTCTTTCTGCGATAGCCTGCTCTAACAAATGATTCATGTTTTGTACATGACTATTTTCCCTTGTTACGCCAAAATCCCAAAATATCTTTTGCCCGCCCTCTTTTTCTATGATTGCATTATATTTCTCAATTAATGCTTTTAACGCATCACTTGTATAAGAGGTTGCCAGACTTTCAAGCGCTTTTATAATCATTTGTTGCTCGTCATTCCTAATGCTGCTGTTTCTTATTTTGTAGGTTGGTAAAATAGAATATCCTCCATATTTTCCTCCTTCCGAATAAACGGGTATGCCGATTGAAGAAATACTGACCATATCCCGTTGTATTGTTCTGACAGATACATGAAAACGTTCTGCCAAATAACTGGCCGGAACATTGTCATGATTGATTAAATAAATGATAATTTCCAATATTCTGTCTACCTTCATCTAAAATACCTCCTGGGCATGATTGTATAGTTATAGCAAAACCCACATACTCAAATTAATTCATTATATCAGGAAAATACTGATTTTCCAATAATTTTATAATGAAAAAAACAAACGCTGTCACGCTTCGCGAGCCAGCTTATTGTTAATAAAAATATCAATTCATTTTGTGGACTGCAAGTTTAATTGTTACACAAGCTCC
>CAQBGY010000955.1 GCA_948759685.1 uncultured Eubacterium sp. | reverse complement strand
TATCGTTAGTCGTGGATGATCCATCTGATACGGATAAACTGCTCCGAAAACTCGATAAGAGAATTGGAAAATATTTCAATTTCAAGTTTAGTATAAATGATTTTACATTGTCAGGCTTGAATTTAATTACCGATATTGACGTTGGAAGTTGGGAGAATGTGGCGGCCTACTTGAAGGTCTTGCAACGGGTCAGCAAAATAAAGGGATTCTCCCCCGCAAGCTATGATGGCATAGATGAAAACAGCAGTTTTTGTCTATCTGGAAACAGTAACGCAATCGACTTTCTGCTATATGACTTGGAGCAATCATTTGCAGATCAACTTCGAGGTAGCGGCATGGGCCATAAGAAAATAAAGTCTGCGAGTAGTTATACACAGGGTATCCTTCGGGCAGAAGTGAAGCTGACAAAGCCCAAGGCGGTCCGGGCCTACACCAATGCGAAGGATACTGCTGGACAGATAGTGGAACTGATAACGGATCGACAGCAAATATTCTTGGACACTTTTGCACGAATCGTTCCCTTTGGTGACTTTTATAAAAAGAATGCCGCCGTTGAAATCATTTGGAAGGAAGTCAAGGACGCTATCATGCGGCGGAAGATGTTGCGGCTCCTGACCTTGATCCCGGAAAAGAAGTCTGTGCTTCTAGCGCAAAAGGCCATGAACTGTCGAGACGTGGAGAAGGTCATGGATGCCTTTGCCAAAATCAATCTGTCTCCCGTGACCATAAGCAAACGCCATGATGTTAAACGATTGGAAAATCTCTATTCCTATTTCTTAAAATAATCATTGTAGCGAGGTTCAAATACCGTTGACAAGCCTATCTTTTTGATGTAAAGTAAATTCATCTTTTACAAACGGAGGGTATAAATATGGCTGGAATAACCGCAGAAGAACGCATCGCAGCGATTGATGAAAAGATTGCCAAGAAACAAGCTGAGATTGACGTTTTGGAGGCGCAAAAGCAAAAGCTTCTGCATCCCGTCAATATGAAAACAGTGATGGCAGCAGCGAAAGAAGCAGGGCTTACCCCAGAAGAAATCGCAGAAAAATTGGGGTTAGAGGTTTAAGGTCCAGCGAATGACACATACAAAGAAGGGGCTATTCCCAGCTACGTGAATAGCCTCTCTTTGCGTATGCCAATACTCAAGGAGCAGGATATACCGCCCCCTCAATTTCGGTGCGGCGTTTTCGTTGCCCTACTTGGGTTCCCTCTACTATGCCAATTAGTGCCGCTTCTGTATTGCCACAATAGGACAAGCCCCATGTAATCGAAATTGTTATAAAAATGGGTGGTATAGGTGGTATGATACCACCATACCATCTATTTACATATCTCGTAGGGCTTTTAATAAGGGACGTTGTTACCTGAGCTACGTCCCTTATTAGTTATTTTTTCAACCACTTTTGGAAACTGGCAATATCCAATTCACCAGTTCTGGCTTGTCCTAATTTTTGTTTTGCTTCATTGCACCATCGCAGGAAATCGTTTTGTTCCATGTTCTTTTTCCGTACACGAGCATGATGTGTTTTATAGGCTCGATTGTATATCCGTAGGGCTTCATCTTCTTTCATTTTCTTTTCAAATGCCTGTTGAGAACCAACTTTGGAACAGCACATTCCAGATTCATCGGTTCTGCTACAATACACGACTTTCCGATTAGGTACAACGAAGTATTTTCCGCAACGTCTACACTTGCGGATCATTATTTTATTTTGGATCATCGACAAAATTTCCAGATACAATAGTTGATATAGACTGTCGATTTTATATTCATCATAAGGTGTAGTTGTTGTAACTGTTTTTGCATAGTCAATCACTGACTGAAAGCTCTCGCTCATATCAACAGGAACACCATCTCGCCCTACATTTAATCTGCCAAGGTCATAGAGTGGACGGAACATATCATCTAACATATTGCTCTGATTGTCCTGGCACAGTCCCGGATGCTTAAAAGAAAGTCGCTTCGATACATCGGTTGAGGACTGGCTAAAATTCATGATGTTGCTGTAGAGCCAAATGCGTTGTGGGGTCGTCAATTCTTCCAGCCCTTTTGCTGAGATGTCCAAAAGAAAATACAGCATATTATATATCGCTTGTTGTGTCCGAATCTCATTATCAAGTCCTACAGGTTTCTCGGATGGCACGTTGAAAATAAAAGTTTCGATTTCCGTGGCGGGTTGACCAGCAGTGAATATGTTAGATGATATGTTCCGTCCAC
>CAQBGY010000954.1 GCA_948759685.1 uncultured Eubacterium sp. | reverse complement strand
TCCCTACACGACGCTCTTCCGATCTTCAGAGATTGGTTTGATATTTGGCATAATCACATTCTCCTTTTCTGCCCTTAGTATACCCTGATTTGATGTCAAATTCAACAGCATATTTTACAACGATATAATAAACCTTCACTCCACATAACGGTATACTGCTACTCCGCATAACAGAAGCTATTTCTCCACAAAATAGTACAGTCAATATCCACAATTGACTCAGCAAAGATGGCAGAGAAAAATTGGAATGATACAAAGTTTAACAGAATAGTTTTACATAGACAGGAGAATATCAACTTTTATAGTTGATGCCCTCTTGTGTATGTAAACACATATAAAATTTGGGGAAGGAAGTAATTTCATTGAACTAATTATTATTTTACATATTCAATACAAAAAACTTTATCTTCTGTCCTAATAAAAGTTGTTGTTACGCCATCTTCATTAAAGCTTACGTAATGTGTTTCATTATAAATATCAATATATTTACCTAACAGTTTTGGGTTTTGTGATGAACAAGCAGATAACCCTAATAGAATTGAATTACCTATATTCCATTAAACTTTAAAGCAATTTTATTAATACCAATTTGTCTCTTGACCCAAACATATGTTTGTATTATAATAATCTCTATACACACAAATTTTATGATATGGAGGTTATTTAAAATGGCAGAGCACGAGAAACTTGATAAGGATTATTTATTTAAAACAGCTATAAGGATGATTGGTGAGGCAGAAGGTTTTAACAGCATTCAAATGAACCGCTC
Source organism: uncultured Eubacterium sp. (assembly GCA_948759685.1). Next base: position 1,452 of record CAQBGY010000954.1, on the reverse strand, counting down.
CCTCAATATCCTTACAACTGTCTTTGAAGGTGTAGACTTTGTTTCTTCAAAGAACATGTTATCCGTAGAACGGTGCAAGGATTCCATCATCATCAAAAACTTTGAAGGCTGTAAGAAAATGTCCGGTATAAAGGATGATTCAATCAAACAGTACTTGTTTAGCATTTCTTCATTCATGAATTTTTGCCAAAAAGAATTAATATGCATAACTACAGATGATATCCGCAGATATCTTTTATATTATGAGAAATCTGTATGCAAGACTACTGCTGACAATTGCCGAAGGAATCTCAATGTATTTTTCCAGTTTATGGAGGATGAGGAATATATTAAAAAGAACCCTGTAAAGAAAATACCCAAAATTAAAGACGGTGTAAAGTATAAGCGTTGGTATACTGATTTAGAAATTGAATCCATGCGGGATGCCTGTACAAATAGACGCGAAACTGCCTTGATAGATTTATTAATTTCTACTGGTTTGCGCGTGTCTGAAATAGGAAATATATTAGTATCTGAAATTGACTGGGAAGGAAGGACAGTGCTTATACATGGAAAAGGCGATAAGGATAGAATTGTTCCCTTTTCTGTAAGGTGTAAAAAACATTTGCAAGAATACCTTATGGAAAGAGGATTTTATTTAAGCCCGTTTCTTTTTTGTTCGTATAAAAGTCCACATAATAAACTTGGTAAAAATTCTATCAATAAAATTGTTAAAAATATTGGGGCAAGAGTTGGTCTGTCCGATATCACTGTACATTGCTTCAGGCGTTGGCTTGCTACTGATTTAAACAAAAAGAGGGTAGACCCTTCTGTTATTCAGGAGATTTTAGGGCATAGTTCATTTGAAATAACACAAAAGCATTATCTTGAAAAATCAACAAACAAAATATGCTATTTACATAATATATATGCTTCATAATTAATAGTTTATAGGCTACCATAAATATATTTCAAAATGGTAGCCCTCTTTTTACGATATTTTCTAAATTTCATTAATAAATGCACTATTTCCGCTGCTTCTTATAAATGGAATAGGCGGGAGTCGAACCCGCGTCCAAAGACCCATTCCCTGTCCTTCTACTATCATAGTCAATTATATTTCATTCCCTCCTATACCGGGAAATTGACAGCCCGATATATTCAGTAGCTTCATATTACGCCCATAAACTCAAAGCTTTGCTTATGTCGTTTCCTACATAGTCGATGCCCGTATCCTCACGTGTAGGTGCGCCAGGGCGGACAGCTGCCATTAGGCAGCGTATGCTAAATTATCTTCAGCGTTTATATTTAGATTTGCGATTTGACGCATCGCCTGCGGATAGCTTCTCCAGCTGCAAGGCCCCTGTCGAAACCTTTACTATCCCTTATTTGTGAGGCACAATTTTTTGCCCCACTACATTTTTATTATATTATACTTTTTAAAATATTTCAAGCCAGTTTTCAGACATCACA
>CAQBGY010000953.1 GCA_948759685.1 uncultured Eubacterium sp. | reverse complement strand
ATCCTTCCACTCTGCATCAAACGGATTTGCTTCACTCTTTATCTTTCTATGCCTGACAATCTTTGTCTCAAAAGCAAGTTTCAATGGAAATACATCGTCCCTGTTGTTTTTGTTAAGTACAACAAGAAACCTCCAATTCCGTCCTTTGTATGAATGAAAATACCGGTTTAACACCCATTTTTTACCCTTTTTCGGATGTCTCCGTTTCGCCCACTGCCACAGTTTGCGATAAATCTGGTCGTCTACCCTCTGGAAAGTCTGGGATGACACCCCACACTTATAATAATTCGCCCATCCCGTAATCTTTGGATTTAACAGTCTTATCATCGTTTCCTGCCTGCAGGATTTGCTACTCTCAATCGTATATCTGATACTGTCGAGGAATTTCTTTACACATTTCTTGGATGGTTTTGTCAATAAAACATTGTTATATTTCCTTATATTGAAACCAAGAAAATCAAATCCATCATCAATGTGGGTTATAAGGGTCTTTTCCTCTGAAAGTTCCAAACCTCTTTCTGCCAGGAATGTTACCAGCATCGGCTTGATTTCTTTTTCCAAAACATCACGTTCCGCACTTGTGATGATAAAATCATCAGCATAACGCACTAGATTTACCATATGAGAATACTGCTTTCCGTTCCTTGTATAGCGGTGATATTTCTTCGCCAGCATAGGCTGGATGCCGTCTAATGCCATATTTGCAAGAGTTGGGGAAATAATTCCTCCCTGCATTGTTCCTTCCTCTGTTTTGTAGAGTTCTCCCTTAAAAACCACTCCACATTTCAGCCATTTTTTCAAAATATCTTTGTCCATAGGGATATGATTCAGTAACCATTCATGACTGATGTGGTCGAAACAGCCTTTAATATCTCCCTCTAAAATCCATTTTGGGGAATATCCATGCGACAGTACCGTATGGCACTGCTGAATAGCATCCTGACAGCATCTTTCCTTGCGGAATCCATAGGAATGTGCATCTGCCATAACTTCCGCTATGGGTTCAAGCGCCAGCAGATACAATGCCTGCATAGCCCTGTCCTTCATAGTTGGAATACCCAAAGGGCGTAACTTACCATTCGCCTTCTTTATAAATACTCTGCGTAACGACTGTGGTTTGTAGCCTTTCCTTTTCAAATCAAGAATGGCCTCATACTTTGCTTTCCCAGTTGTCCATAAAACACTATCGACACCTGGGGTTTTCTTTCCTTCGTTAGTTGTCACTCTCTTTACCGCAACAGCTTTTGCGGAAAAGGAGTGTGTCAGCGTCCACTGCAATGATTTCACTTTGCCGTGTCTGCCTTCCTTTCCAGCCTTTACAATACGTTCTTGTAGCTTTTTAACCTCCCGCTCGCATTTCTTCCAGTCAATGGATTTCCATGCAAACCCATGGTCAGAAGCCGCACACGTTGTTTTATTAACGTCCATTTGCTTTGCTCCTTTCAAAAGTTCTATAAGTTTCTTGTAATGAATCACCTTGTAGAAGTCTGCGCTCTTTCGAGCCGAGGCAAATTTTGAACCCCTATCCACTCTGTTACAGAACGGCATTCGCTTTCTCTACAATCCCATACCTGCATTCCCATCAGCGTTCCTTACGGTCTGCTTTCCTATATATCAGGAGAAATACAGGCTTACCCTGTTCCACATAGATAACAACAAATAGCTTAGGTCCTGCCTATCCACCGACGGTACTGGTATCCGTGTAGTCCTACCATGGAGAGGACTATCTGACCGCATCCCATTTTGGGCTGGAGCCTGTCAGCATCTTTGGCTCCTTGGACTTGACGATGTTTAAACGGCAGTTCACATGTGTTAACCATACTACTCAAGCCTTGCTCCCTAACCGCATTGATGCTCGCAGTTTTGTTTCCACCTCACGGTTTCCACTTCTTGCATATCGCAAAGGGCTACTTTGTCGTGCCAGCTTCCCAACATCCTTGTTGCCGCAGATGCAGGTGGCACTAGGCTACCACTAACGGAATAGTGGGTTTAATCAATATTAGATTGTTAAACAGTTATCTATGCGACCTCAGGTCACACCCACAGGCAGTCCACATGGTGCATCGCCGTGATGTGCGCCTGCACGTTTACGCCCGTCCCGCACTGGTCTGTAGAGCCGATCAGTATCTTTTTCCTGCCGCTCCTCATATCCCTGAAAAGCGCCTCCCGCTGTGCATCGGTCTTTGCGTCGTGTATAAAAGCGATTTCCTCTGCCGGGATTCCC
>CAQBGY010000952.1 GCA_948759685.1 uncultured Eubacterium sp. | reverse complement strand
GGTGTGCATTAAACGCCTTTGTCCGTAACGGCTTGCAGAACTCACGACTTTCACCCATTAGAAACGTGCGCCGCAAAGTGCATCTAAAAAAGGAAAACATCCCTCTTTACGGAAGGTTTTCCTTTTTCATAAATGGCTGCTTATCCAAATACTATTTTACACGATTTTCTCTTTCCATCAGTTCCTGTATCTTGCTTTGTGCCTGCTCGTATTTTTCCCTTATTTTCTCCATCTCAGCCTCATGCTTCTCACGCTGCCTTGCAGCATCCGCCTCCATCTCCCGCCGGATATCCGCCCGCGCCTGCTCCGTCTGACGGTCCTTTTCCAGCCTTTGCAGATACTCTGCCAGCTTTTCCAGTTCCTTTGTCTTTTCATTAACCGCCTTGCTTAAAATGTCATTCAGCCTGTCCTTGTCTGAAATAATGGACTGATTCTGTTCCTCCTTCTCCTTGATTTCAGAACGGAGTCCCTGGGAAACAAGCTGCTCCTTTTCCAGTTCTTTTTTGGCAGCCTCATTCTCTGCCACACTGTCATGGTAAAATTTTTCATATGTTTCCCGGCTGCTCTTTGCCTTTTCGAGCTGGGACTGCAGATCCTGTATGGTAGCATCCTTTGAGGCTAGAAGCTCCCGCACCTTAGTCCTCGCCCTCTCATCCGCTGTAACAAGGGCGTTGAGCATATCGGTGTATTTCGCGCTTAAAAATCTCTGGTATTCCTCAAACTGGCGGATATCCTCGCTGAACTGTGGCTGCGCCATCATCAGGTTCTCACGCTCATATGCCGCAATCAGCGCATTAAATGCCGAATCCTGATTGGAGAAATCCTTTGACAGTGCCCTTAGCTTTTCGGCCGTTTCCTGTTCAATCCGGAAGGGAACCGGCTTCTTATCCGAACTCTTTCTTGTCGTGTTATCATTATCAGACATCCTTAGTCCTCCTTGTATTCACTATCTACATCACTGACTAATACCCTTTCCGGCTTTCCCCATAATTGCGTCAAAAAATCTACCTGGGCCCCTTACTGCAACTTTTTCCCTTTTAAGCTTTTGTCCATATCTGTCTCCTGTCTACCATCCATATCGTTTCAAACCATCCCGCATCACCGACACCAAGAGTTCCCCTGTTTTATAGGAATCCGCAGTAGACCGGCCTGTAATAAACGGATAATCCACTATCGCCGAAATGGTCTTTCCCACATTCCCATGAAATTCCCCATTCGGCCCGACAGCATCACGCAAAATAAACTCTAACGGATATGGCGGCGGACCCATATTGAAATTTACACCAAAGAAACCTGTACCATCCAGATAATCATATTCCAACGGATGTCCCGTCACATGTTTTCCCCAAATCAGGCTCTTACGCAACCAATAATCTCTTGCAAATGCCAGACATGCTACTCCATAACATTCGGCTGCTATCGCTTTATCCGCATGATAAAAAATCTGTATTAAGTCATGTACCCGCACGTTGTTGACCATATCCACAATCGGTCCACTGCCGCCTACCAGCACAAGTGCTGCGTAGCGTTCACAATATTCAGCAGTCGTTTCTATGTTTCTGTTATACTCTTCAAATAACCGCAAATAGTTTGAATACGACATATATGGTCTGTCAAGCGGAAACAGCTCTTTCAAGCTTAGCGGATGATCCAAGATGTCAGACTCTTCCAGCTCCTTTACCTTTCCGGCCATTTCCTCTGATAGTACGGGTTTCCCAAGCGGCGGGTCCACATAGGACGCATCCATACTCGGCGGCAATGCATGCGGACACTTTCCGGTAGGTGTCACATAGTCCAGAATATAGCCTGCTTTCTCCAGAGTCTCCTTGGGGCCAATCAATTCCTCTCCCCAATAACCATACTCTGACAATACAATTAATACCCTTTGCATAAATCACGCTCCTTTTCTATTATTTTTTATAAAAAATGCAGAATATTTGCATATTATTTATTAACTCAACTTTCCCGCTTTCTCAAATACATGGTCACATACACTCCAACAGAGATAAGAACTTATATTTGTTATTTCCTAATCCACTATGCAGACTATATAATGTAGTCTTTTTGTTTATATTTTCTGTTTTAACAGTACAGCACTTATAACCTGCGTACTGTACTCCAAACTACGTTGCTGTCTCTTGTATTATATTTGTGATGATGACAGACGTTTTGCTGATGAATTTCATAAAAAAATCAATAAGACACTTGCATCCAAAAATATAGA
>CAQBGY010000951.1 GCA_948759685.1 uncultured Eubacterium sp. | reverse complement strand
TCTGCGCTGCCCACTCTTTTAAACGGTATTGTACAGCCGCTGCTGTTGTTGCTGAGTTCATAGACTTACCTCCGTATAACGGTATCAAAAGTTAAGGCTTAACTTTTAATACTGATGATAGAAATATAGTCTATTGTCACACACTTTGTCCTTACTGTCGAGGTACGCACTATCTACCGTTTACTTACAAAGAACTGAAAATTACATGCCCTATTCATTTTATAATTATATCAAATCATATAAGAATATTTTCTACTCGTTAGAAATAAGAGTATCAACATTGCTTTTTCTTTAGAAGAGGAACCCGTTTACTTTTGAGAGTTTATTTTGTGTTTCAAGCAGAACCGCTATGCACCTAATCCTTGTTATTTTTCAATTTCCCTTACTTACTTTGCTTAACACTTAAAAATATACTACATTACCATTTTAGAAAACTCCGCAAGAGAATATTTTTTACAGTACCGAATCGCCAATACAGAAAACAAGAAAGCGATCATCACATGAATCGTAAAGAATGTTAGCAATGGTAGCAATGGAAACGAATATTGCATTTCTCCAAACAAACCAACCCGACTGAATGTCCGACACAAAGCAAATCCAGCAACTGTTCCAATTGTCAGCGTAACTGCCATGGTTACTTGTACATAATGAAATGATTCCGCCCAAAGCATCTTTGACAATTGTTTATCAGATAGCCCGACGGACCGTAGCACGCCGAATTCCTGTTGCCTTGCTACAAAGCTAGTCATAAGTGTATTGCTTAAATTAATCAATGCAAAAACTCCGATAAATACTACAATTGCATACATTCTTTTCTTATATTCCTTAAAACTCTGCTTATAAGTCGCAGTGGCTTCCACGACACCCCTGACCTCCAGATCGGGGATGTCTCCGCATATCTCATAAACCATATCATCTGCTTGAAATATATCTTCCAAACCTGTATTGAATACCAGTTTTGAATTAAAATTGGTCGTGTTCCCTTTAATGGTATAGAGTAAATCCTCAGGCACAAAAATATAATATTCGCCATAGAGTCTGTCCTGCCAATTTACAGTTGCCATTACCTGAAAGGGAAGCTTCTCTCCCTCATCTGTCTCAATCTGTACACCGTCCCCCACAGCCGCTTCATAATGTGCAAATGATTTCACTGTGCCGAAAGTATCATTAACGATAATCCCGCGTTCTTCTACTAACTTATCATAATCCAAGATGCCGTTTAATAGGTCATTCTGATGACTTTCAAGATACTCCCTGGACAGTCCCACAATATCAAAATAGGGCCAGTCTTCCACATTAACATTTCCGGGAAAGAACAAGTTCGAAGTACAGCTCTTAACAGACACCATATCCTGAAGCTGAATTTCCTCTGTTAGTTTTGCAATTAAATCCTGATTTAACGGATTGTTTTGCTGTAAAGTATCATAAGTTGACACCCAGGGGGCAAGCATATCCTCTTCTGGGGACAAATACACTACGAATTCATGATCCTTCAGTTCCCAATACGCCCAAGCCTCTGGATCGATAGACTGCATAACAGTAGCAACGCATATGAGTAAAACTCCTGTAAATCCCAGAGAAAATAACGTAAAGACAGTCCGTTTCCTATTACGAGAAAAATTGATCTTTGCAAGGGAACAAGGAGTGAGCCGCCGGCTCAACTTTTTCGTATTATTAAACTTTATAACATCCGTCGTTGTTGTGATTCTGACCGCTTCCACCGGAGAGACCGATATCGCAATCTTCATGGGCTTTCGTATGGACAGCCGTACGGTGATCTCCATGACAAGGGCAGTAAGAATCGCAAATCTGACCGTGTTCGGCCAATACCAGCCATCAGGAATTATCAGATACCCGATAACACTACCACTGACAATCCCCAGGGGGATAGACATCAGTGACAGCTTCCGGCATTCTTTTTGTACTAAGCGTTTCATCTGTTTCTTGGTGATACCAACCACCCGTAACCGCCCATATTCCCTTACCTTCCCTGTAATAGATAAGTAAAAAAGGCTGTAAATGACCACAGAACAGGCAATAATGATTAAAATACCAATCCCTACAACAGTAATCGTGTTACTGAGCTTATTTTCATATGTAGTAAAATACGAGGAGCTGAATATGATATCCGCTTCCTCGAAACCATAACTCTCCAGACAGGCAAGAATGTTCTGCTTTAACTCATTCATTCCCAGATCGGAAGAGCACACGTCTGAACTCCAGT
>CAQBGY010000950.1 GCA_948759685.1 uncultured Eubacterium sp. | reverse complement strand
ATCATATACTGAAAGTGTTTTGCCAAATCGCGGCTTTGCATTCCATAGAAACTCACCCTTTTCATGGGCGTTAAAATAGTATATCGTCTTTTCAACTGCCTCTGACTGTTCATTTCTCAGTTGATAGGGCATAACGGTGTCAGGCAGATCCAATACTCCATGATTGGATTTAAAATCATAGAAATGCCCTTTCGACTCTGCGCCGTTCACATGAAACCATTCTGTATGTTCTTCCCGCTCAATGTCTAATTTCTGTAAGTAAGCATGAAAATCCGTATCCTTAAATGCTTCCCCTGTACCGTCTTCATAAATGGCATTTCCCCGCCATTCCTCATGAAAACGCACATCTACCGTATGCGTCTGCTGCTTTAGGCGTTTTTCAACACCCTGCTCTGTATATCCAATCTTTGTCCAGCCATTGTGCCTCGCAATTTCAGGAGTGGAATAAGCATAAATCATTGGAACAATTTTCTTTGTAGTCTTCAGCTTGATTTCTGTCATTACTCCATCTCCTTTACTTTCGTTTCAATAAAGTCAATTTCTTCATTGGATAAATTATATTTTTTGTAGAGTTGTTTGTCTATTTCTGCTATGGATGTTGACCAGTCAATATCAGAAGAATGCGTAAAATCCTGTAGAGGAACACATTTCCATTTTTCCGGCGTTATATCTTGTGTTGTTTTCAAAACTCCTAATAACACACGGGCAAACTTGGTCTTTATATATTTCAAGGCGGCTTCTGCCTCCGCTTTTTGTTCAAAAGCGCCAATACTTAAAAAAGTTTCTGTTGCCCCAATCATTGGATCAGATAAAATCGGCATTGACAGGATTTCTCCTAATGCACCAACTCCATTAGCTTTGGGAAGAAATATTTTATACTTATCCAAATTACTGACTGTATTGATATAATCTCGCCGTACATACTTATATACTCTTTCATTATTTTCACGTCCTAAAATCTGTATGTACTCTGCTCCGTCCTGCGGCTTTTCATCATAAAAAATTTGCGGTAATCTCTCAAATATATTGGTTGACATGTCATAGGCATGTCCGTTGCTTAATTGTCCAAGCGCCTCTGGATGTTCATCGTGCATCTTATCTGTCAAACGATATGCTGTCCGTGTAATAACTATGGTGCTAAATTCAGAAAAATCACTTTTACTTTTTATTTTCTTCAATATTGTATTTAATTCATCATAAGCTGTAAAAGTTCCGATTGCACCATAATCTTTTGCATTATCATGATGCGTAATGACAACTCCGCCTTTAATATCCGTATTACTAAATACCTTACTACTGTCCTGTTCAAAATATAATACTTTGAGATGCGGATCTTGTAACATCTGCTCATTCCATTGTTTAGGAGTACTACCTGCATTAAACAAAAATCTTGCAGGATGAATCATCTCAACCTTATTAGCTATTTTATACGCCGCTTCTAAAAATTTATGATACACTGGCGGTGCAAATCCTTTGTTATCTCCAAGTGTTTCATCTTGATAGGGTGGGTTTCCTATAACAAAATCAAATTTCATCTCATTGTCCTTCTTTCTTTAACGATATAAATAGTATAGACTTACCAGCACGCCAATCATAAATTTTGCATGGTACTGCTTCCTGTTCCTCATCTTGTTCCTGCTCTTTGCATAAATCAAACATTGTTATCTGTCGAAATTCCTCATAGGGTTTTCCAAATGGAACTGTGTCTTTCAGTCCGTCCATCTGCCATATATTCCACGCAATAATATTAGCAATACTTAATACCTCTTTTTCCTCCGGCTCATTCTTCCATCGTTCAAAATAGTATTCCACAAAGCTCAACAGAAGATTTGCTCTCGCAAGCAATAAATTATCTCCCTGATATTCATATCCATATACGCTCTGAAATGCCCTTGTCGTCCAGTTACACCACTCGTCTTTGTCCTCTGTATTTTCATTCACTACACGCATTTTACGGTCTAATATTCCAATGCGATTGTGTAGTTTAATATAATCTCCTGTCGATGCATCATATCTGGATACCAAATAAGGTGCTTCGCCACACGTAATCTCTAATCTCCTTGAATCCACATATTGCATCCAGTTCTTTGTCTCTGGAAACACAATTTTTCCCTTATTTGTAATCCACATTCTGTCTTCCTGCTGATTGAACACATCTTTCTTTCCAAACCATTCTTCATCACACAAATTGTTCATCAAATTACACACCCATGCCGGTGTAAATAC
>CAQBGY010000949.1 GCA_948759685.1 uncultured Eubacterium sp. | reverse complement strand
AGCGAAAAAGAAAAAGCAGAAATAAGCATAAAAAGACCTTGCCGATATTCAGTTTCCATATCTGAAAATCAGCAAGGTTTTTCATATACCATTGATGTAATTATTTAGTGCGTGATGTTGAAAATGTTGCCATTTTGTAGCCATGCCATCTAATTTCATGTTCAAATGGCTTAAATCGGCTTATTTCCGCCTTTTCTCGATACTTTTTCAATCGCTGCTCAGTCCACATTAGTCCACCAAGCAGCATTAGTTTGATGTAAATTTGATGTACTCAATGTATGTGTCAGGAACGAATCCACTCACGGACTTTTTCCTAAAAAAACACGTTATTGTTTTGTAAAGTTTCAAATGTTTCCTGTTTCTTTTTTTCCGTCGTTTCTGCGTAAATATCCATCGTTGTCTTAATGCTGGTATGCCCCATGATACTTTGAATTAATTTCAGATTCGTTTCATGCTCACAGAGTCTTGTACAGAACGTGTGCCTGATATAATGACAGGTAAAATACGGAAGTAACACAGCAGCCCTTTCCTCCTGTTCTGCACGGACAGTTTCATAAGCATTATAAGCCTTTGAAATTCTCTTGATTGCTTTGTTAATATCCTGATAACAGGAAATCTTTCCATTTTTATCAACAAAGACGAACCCGCTAAAACCGTCAATCGTGCATGAAGTAATATTATTATTCTGCTGCTTCAGGCGCTCGTTCTTAAGCATTTTTTCCACAGCATCTACCATTGGTATGGTACGCTTGCCAGCCTCCGTTTTGGGCGAGGAAAGGAACACTTCACGGCTTCCATTATGCTGCACATACCCCAGTGAATGGATTATAGTAATGGTCTTATTCTCAAAGTCCAAATCCTCCCAACGCAGTCCGAGTGCTTCTCCGATCCGGCATCCGGTTCCAAAAAGGAACGTAAATAAGGGCATCCATCTTTTCCATGTATAACTCTTTTCTGTAAAACTTAGGAATGCCCGCTGCTGTTCAATAGTCAATGGGTGTCTTACTACGGCATCATTTCCATGTTTTTTCCTAACCTCTGCCATTACCCCGTCTGTAGGGTTATTGCGTATCAAATCATCTCTGACCGCCATTTGAAATGCAGGGTGCAGGACGGAATGAATAGAATCAACAGTTCCTATCTTAATATTTCTCTCACGCAGCAGCGTATAATAAAAGAACCGTATATCGGAATATTTAATATCGTTAATCAGTCTTTTCCCGATATTATCCATTGCGTATGCCTCATATGTACGCTCGTATCTCAATCTGGTGCTTATTTTCAAGTCATATTTCGTTGCTAAATATCTCTCCACAAGCTGATTGAGTGTCATTTTTCCTCTGGCATATCCCTTTATTCCCTCCAGCCGTTCACGCTCCAGCTCATCTTCCTTCGCCCTCAGTTCGGGCAGATCGTTTGCATATAAAACGTGCCTTTTCCCATTCGGGTCTGTGTACTGATAGATATAACGTTTGTCTTTTCTCTGTCCCTCCCCTTTCCTAAGTATTCTGCCTTTTGAATCTTTTCGTGATTTTGACATAATGCACCACCTTCCTTTACCGCAGGAAGAAGCCACAATGCCATTTACCCGTTCTGTTCCTCATTCTCCTGCTCACGCAGCTTTTTGAAACCCTGAACGAATATCTGTGTTATGGTAAGATTATGGTTGGCAGCATACTCTCTTACATCTGTATGCTCATCTTTCGTGAGGCGGATAAAAATACGCTCACTTCTCGGATTTTCCAATCTTGGTCTGCCCATTTTTGCCATCCGCTGTCAGCCTCCCTTCACAATCCTATCATTACAATACTACTTGTGCGCCATAAAGTCAATACTTTTTGGCGCACAAAAAAAAATTGACTTCATCCTGCTTACTTATCTACACCCGAAAAGATTCCAAATACTCCTCAAAGATTGGAACGCTTACAAGGGTAATTCTGTTGATTTTATACACGGCACGAGCTTCCTGCGCAAGTTTCATAAAACTGTGCTTACTCATCGAATACCGTTCCGCCCCCTCGTCATATCTTATAAACTCTTTCTTCTTTATTTTTGCCTCCATTCTCCACCTCTTTCCTAAAGATTGTTCCTTTTCTCTTGCTATGGTTTTGGCATATCTGCCAATAAAAACACAGCCAATAATTAGGATATGCTTTTATTGGAAGATATTAAAAAAACACATACGGGTGACAGCTCATTACACTGTCCACATCGGTATCGCACCGT
>CAQBGY010000948.1 GCA_948759685.1 uncultured Eubacterium sp. | reverse complement strand
ACGTGTGCTCTTCCGATCTGATGAAGGGAAAATAGCGTTTACTATAGCGGTAGAACTTTCTTATTTGAAAGAAGAGGAACAGTATGAACTTCATGCGGTAATGGATTTGGAACAGTGTACACCGTCTCTTTCACAGGCAAACCGGATGAAACGCCTGAGTCAGTCAGAGGGGATTGATATGGATAAAATGTATGATATTTTGGGAGAGGAAAAAGCAAATCAGAGAGAACAGATTAAAATTAGGGCAGATTCATTATCGCAATATTTTCCCGCAGATTTCACACCAAAGCAAAAAGTGGAACTGATAGAAAAGCTGGTCAGGGATTGGCATGAAAAACAGACAGGTATTCATAACTGTTCAGCTAAAAGAGCGGAAAAATCATGATAGAAACAGAAGATTGGAGGATAAAGTTATGGGTAGGAAAAAAGAAGAATTATCGATATTTGAACAAATGGGTGGCACTTACACAGAAAAAGACGGTATCTTATATCCCAATATCCGTATTGGCGAAGAAGAAACAGAAGCAATACAGGATACTTTTTCAGGAAAATACGGAGATTTATGGAAAAAGTATCTGAAAGAAAACCAGTCGGATAGATATTATCATCTGGTTCGTTTAGGGCAGCTGAAACAAAAAGCGGAAGAAATCAATGAAGAAGCAAATGAATTGTTGGACAGGATTATGCAGCAGTATTTACAGAAGCATAAACCGGAGAATCCAGATTCTACAATGGAAATGTGGCAGCTTCGGGAACAGGCTAAGGCAATGGCAGCGGAAGTGGTTCTTCAAGATATTGTCTACTGTTATCACTAAATATTGATGCACACGATTTTTGTAAGGTAGATTCTGCGTTTACACACAGCAAAAATCGGCGCAAAAAACATTATAATAAAGAGAGGGAAAAATTATGGCGAATATAAGAGAATATAACATGAATGGAACATTGATTTTAGGAATTGATCATGGATATGGAAATATCAAAACAGCACACAGGGTATTTCCAACCGCACTGATTAAGAGTGAGAAAGCGCCAACTTTCAGTAAGGATTATCTGGAGTATGACGGATATTTTTACATTATCGGGGAAGGTCATAAGAGCTTTATCGCTGAAAAGCAGTCAGATGATGATAATTATATCCTGACGCTTGCGGCAATCGCAAAAGAACTGAATGCAAGGGAATTAACCTCTGCCAGAGCACATCTTGCAGCAGGACTTCCGTTGAAGTGGGTGCAGGCGCAGAGAGAATCCTTCCGCCAATATCTGATGCAGAACAAGATTGTGCAGTTTCGTTATAAAGACAGACAGTACGAGGTTGAGATTGCCGGATGTACAGTCATGCCACAGTGCTATTCCGCGGTGGCGGAAAACTTGAAAGATTTTAAAGGGATGAATTTACTTGCCGACATTGGCAACGGAACAATGAATATCATGTATTTAAACAATGGCAGGGCGATGGAGAGTAAATCATGGACAGAGAAGCTCGGTGTTTTCCAGTGCATACAGCGTATCCGCAATAAGGTGTTGGACGAAACGGGGACAAACCTGATGAACGAGGTCATTGAAAATTATCTGAGAACAGGGGAAACGGATATTGCAGAGCCTTATGCCTCACTTATGAAAGAAGCAGCAGTTTCCTATGTACAGGAGATCTTTCAGAAGCTGAAGGATTATGAGTACAATGAAAGCCTTATGCAGCTTTACTTTATGGGCGGCGGTGCAAGAATCGTGGAAGCTGTTGGGGAATATAATCGGGAGAGGACGCATTTTAATCACGATATTTGTGCGACTGCAAAGGGATATGAATATTACTGTTACATGATTTTGCGGCACAGTCAAATACCAAAAAGGCGGGGTATTTGACTCTCGCGGCATTCGCCAAATGCCCATGCAAGCATGGTCGGTTGGCTCATTGCTCGCGGAAATAAAAAGTGCAGTTAGAAAGAAGGTGCAGGAATGACAGGAAATATCCGTAACCGCAATGTGCGGTTTTATGAGGAAAAGGAAGCTGACAGACGGGCATGGGAAATACTTCACTCAGAAGCTGTCAGGGCATTTCCCTCGCAGAATGACTTTATCATTCAGGCAATTAATGATTTTTATGACCGGCATCTGGCAATATTTGATGATCCTTATCTGGAAACAAGGGAAAAAGAGGATGCCTTTGCAGGTAGGATCGTGGAAAAGGTGGAACAGAAAGTGCTTGGCAACCTGCCACAGCTTATCG
>CAQBGY010000947.1 GCA_948759685.1 uncultured Eubacterium sp. | reverse complement strand
GTAGTGGATGATGATATAGCTATGCTCCAGCTTGTCAGGCGTGTTTTAGAAAAAGATCAGCATTTAGTTACACTTCAATCAAACGCCAAAGCAGTCACAGAAATGGATTTTTCAAAGTTTGGTTTGATTTTACTGGATGTTATGATGCCGGAAATTGATGGTTTTGACCTCTGCAATCAAATCCGTGACCGTGTAGATTGCCCGATCATTTTCCTTACTGCAAAAACGCAGGAAAGTGAAATTGTTCAGGGATTAGGACTTGGAGCAGATGACTATATCACGAAACCGTTCGGGACAAACGAACTTAGAGCGCGGGTAAATGCTCACTTGCGGCGTGATGTAAGAGAAAAGAAAAACAGCTTTTCAATATCCGGCGTCATTTTCCGCCTCAATGCAAAAGAAGCTGAAATCAACTCAAAAAAGGTTCCGTTGACAAAAAGTGAGTACGAAATATGCGAATATCTGGCGCGGCATCATGGACAAACATTTACGCGGGAGCAAATCTATGAGGCGGTCTTTGGATTTGACGGAGAAAGTGATAGTTCTGTTATCTCTACTCACGTCAAGAATATACGCGGGAAGTTAGCTGAATTTCACTTGTCAACGATTGAAACAATTTGGGGGGTTGGCTATAAATGGGTGTAAGAAAACTGCGTACTGTTTTTATGAAGTATGCGATATTTCTTGCGCTTGGTGTCTTTCTGGTTGCTTTTGTCAACATAGCCTTCTATCTATTTGGCGTTGAAATTGGATTTATATACCCAATAAATAGAATGAGCGCAGAAATAGAAAATGCGAGGGGAAGTTTACAATCCACAGATCGGATTACAGAAAATGAAATACCACCCCTTTGTGAATATGCCCTTTTCACAAAAGACGGAAAGTATATTGGCGGTTCGCTCGATCTGGAAGAAACAGCTTCCGTTTGGAAAATGTGTATTGTGAACAATCAGACAAGCAGCAAGCCTTATCTGTATGCTGTGATAGACAGGACTGACGAAATACTGATTTTAAGGTATAGAATGACCGCCCAATTCAGCAATCCACTGCTGCATAGAATATTTCCTTCGGCAGATTGGGTGTTAATTGCTGTCATTATATTGGAAATCCTGCTTCTCTTGATTGTTTTGTCATATCTATTCGGGAAATACCTTGGGAACAAAATGGATAAATTGCTGACTGCTGTAAAGAAAATTGAGCAGCAGGATTTGAATTTTGAGGTTGAAAAAAGCCATTTATATGAAATCGACTTAACTCTTGACGCACTCAATCACATGAAATTGGCACTAAAAAAATCGCTTACAGAACAATGGCAGGCCGACAAACTGCGGCAAGAACAGATTTCTGCATTAGCCCATGATCTCAAGACACCGCTAACCATCATCCGAGGCAATACGGAATTGTTGTACGATACTGACTTAACAATAGAACAACAGGAATGTGCTGACTACATCACAGACAGCTATACGCAGATGCAAGTTTATGTTAAAACCCTGATAGACCTGTCTACGGCTTCAACAGGGTATCAGCTTAATAAAGAAATCTTTAATCTTCCTGATTATCTAAAGCAAGTGAAAGTATCAATAGATGCTTTGTGCAGGACAAAAGAAATTCATTTGCGAATGAGTATGTCCGACATCCCGATGCAACTAACCGCAGATAAGGTTTTGTTAGGACGTGCCATTCAAAATGTGGTAAATAATGCGTTGGACTATTCCCCGCAAGATGGAACACTTCATATAGATGTCTGCGGAAAAGACAATTTCGTTGAAATTTCAGTCACGGACGAGGGGGAAGGATTTTCTAACGAAGCGTTGCAGCACGCGCAAGAACAATTCTTTATGGACGACCAAAGCCGTAATTCAAAGATGCACTTTGGTATGGGCCTATATATTGCAAAATCCATTATGGAACAACATAGTGGTGAGCTTGTCTTAGAAAACTCCAAAAGTACAGGCGGTGCAAAAGTAATTTTGAAAATTCCATTTTGATAGGATGGGTGGCTTTTATAGCCACCCATTTTTTGCAAATCTTTATGAAATCTTCAAAAACTTCTCTTATTATATCTCTAAAGTAAATGATCTGCCCAGCGGCAGAAAAGAAAAAACCGTTGCTGGGCAGGCCGATTTCCTATGTCCAAGTTTTTGTATCTGGCGGCGGTTTTGATGATGTAAAACTTTTTTAGAGAACATAAACAGATAACAGGCGCTTGCCTATGGTCTTTGGGCC
>CAQBGY010000946.1 GCA_948759685.1 uncultured Eubacterium sp. | reverse complement strand
TTATGCGTTATGAGCAGGGTGGCGAATGGAATGATTCGTAGTCCTGCTTTTTATTGTGCTTTTGGCTTTTTTCGATTATAATATGGATATGGAGTTTGATAATGTTCCTTTGGAAATCATACTGTTTTCTGACAGTGAGGAATGTGATTTCACCAAATCTATTTCAGTATATGATGCGAATTGTTTCAAAAAATGGCTGGTGTACAAAAGTGCCTGGGGATGTGCTGGGACAAATGGGAGAAAACATTTTTTAGGGAGCAATTGATTTGAAGATTTTTTTCATTCTTTAGGAATCACTATTTACTGATTGGGGAAGTGTGGTTGAGTGATTTGACCGTGCGGATGGGAATTAGGAAGATTACAGATACAATCAATACAAATGCGGCGGCATAGAAGGGGGACGATCTGTGAGTGTGCTAATGAATACAGAAGTAGATATATTATCGGTCATGTATGAGGGGGATAAGAATAGAGATGCCGCAGATAAGATCAGGGGATTTTTATTTCAGGATTATGTTACGATTATGTGTCTGCTTCAAAATCAAGTGAAATATGTCTGGTCAGAATATCTTGAGGATGTGGATGTATTTTTCGAGGACGGCACATTTGAATTTATTCAGGTAAAGTATTATCCGAAGAGATCTCCAAATGTGAAGGAAATTTCGACAGATCTTTATTATCAGTATCTCCGTATTCAGATGCTTCGGAGTACTTTGAAAGCAAAACCAAGCCTTTATATTCATAGAAACTCAAAGGTTGAGAAACCGACGCTTGATGAAATGAAAGTGTATATCGGACTTGGAAATGCGTTTCCAAAGTCAGTAACTTATCCAAATACAGCAGAATCAACTGCCTGGCTGAGAGCAAATGTCTATTCAACGAATAAGAAGGAGGAACAGAAGAAAAATCTTTTTGAAACGATGGCCTCGGAGGACTCTCTAAAAAAGTTTGTTGCAAAATTTAATGTTGCTTGTCAACAGGATATCAATCGGTATAAAAAGGAATTGATGGGAGCATTGGACAGGGCTTATCCGAATCCAGATAAGAACGGAAATGAGGAGCACTGGCAGTTTATACTGCTAGGTCTTGCTATTTCGTTTATACAGCGACGTTATACGCTGGTTAATCCTGATTTTGATCAGCTGCGAGTGGATAAAAAGGAATTTGATTGTTATATGACGGAATCTGTCAAGACGAAGACGGAACAGACAATTGCAAGTTATTTGGCGGGCATTGTTTGTGAGGAGTATGGGGAGATTATAAATAGTAATGATCTCTCAGATATACAGACACGCATGTTGAACATGATTTGCCAGAATACAGTGCGATGGATAAATGAAGTTGGTAAGACTGTGGATGGTCAGTATCAGTTATTGAATACATATAGCGTGGATGATGTCAGCAAGATTGCTGGCTACAGAGGAGATCCTGTAGAGGATAGAATGCTCTACGTCGCCGAATGCAAACAGGGTTTTCTTGTTTTTCTGGAGTATTTGTGGAAGATTATGCTAAACATCTGTCAGAAGAAGGTGAATAATGAGACAGAGATTTCTGCTTATTTGGAAATGTTTGATCCATTGCATTATGTAGATTCCACAGTAACGGACTATGTTTGTCTGAATTTTTTGGAAGATAAATCCGTAAACCATACAGTGATTCTTCCCCGGGCAGGCGGGAATTTTAAAGGTGTAAAACGAAAGATTGTGGAACGTATGGTGAATATGTCACCAAAACCTGAAAAATGGTTCTTTGAGAATAGTAAACTTACAAGAGGTAAAAATTATTATAACTATAGTACGGCGAATGTAAATGAGAATCCTACGGTTGCGGATCTTGGTGAAGATAGTTTTTATATTGAGTGTATGGATTGTATTGGAATTGATGACGATGAGTGGAGCATACAGGAAGATTGCAACAGATGCATTTTTTCTGTGAAATGTGTGAAAGAGGAAACGTAGTTATGATTTTACAGGAAGAATTCATGAAAAACGGCTATAAAGATATCCTTGTTGGAGATATTGCTTCTGAATATGAAATTAATCTGGAAGATGTTTTTGATTTAGAACAGAAACCGGAAGCGTTATTAAGTATTTTTATCAGCGATCAAAAAGATGAATTATTTTTCCTCCTGGATGGGGACTTGGTGGAAATAGATTCTCTATGTGACGACTGGGATAATCGAATTCGTGTGTTTATGATTATTAATGGAAAATCAAAAGCGATTCATAAG
>CAQBGY010000945.1 GCA_948759685.1 uncultured Eubacterium sp. | reverse complement strand
TGATAGATTGGGTGTGCCTGTCGGAGCAGATAAAAGAAAACAATAATACAATTCGCAATCTGACCGGGGAATATAAAAAGATAGAGCCGGATTGCCGAGAGGGAGTGCGGGCGCAGTTGGAGCGCATGAAAGAACTCTGCAAAGAACGCAATAATCTGTATGAGAAGCAGAACGACTTGAAAGGGCAGAAACAGAAGATTGAGAAGTCGTTGGAGCGATAAGAAATGTGGGGCGTGGCGGTTGCTATGCTCCACATTTTTATGGCAAATGGAGAATGAACGTGGTATAATTTAACTTATCAATTTGAGCTGTGGAGGTGATTTTAATGGATTTTATTAGAACAGACGGCAGGAATAAAGATTTTATAGAAAACTGCCGACTTCTTGATATTGATTTGGACAGGCGTGTGGGAAAAAAGATAAAGAGAGATAAATACAAGAAATATAACCAGCTAGATGAAATAAAAGAAGCAATCGTTGTTTATGAAAATGATAAGGTGGTTGGTGGTGGTGCTATAAGAAAGTATGATGAAGAAAATATAGAACTAAAGAGAGTGTTTGTGCATACTGAATATCAAGGACGGGGGATAGGGAGTAAACTTGTTGCCTTGTTGATAGAGTGGGCTATGGAATTGGGATATAAAAGGATGATTCTTGAAACAGGAGAGTTATTAGCTGAATCTTGTGCTGTATATAAAAAATTGGGATTTGATATTATTCCCAATTATGCTCCATATGTGAATATGCCAGAATCATTGTGTATGGCAAAGGATTTGAGAGGCAGATAAATTCCTATATTGCGAGAAAGATAGAATAAATTTTTTAGTAATGATTTTAACATGATGGTATTATGTAATATAGGTGGTTAGAGAAAAATTTGTATTTAGATATTTTGGGAGGAAAGTATGGAATATGTAACGGCGACTTCTGACATGGCGAGTGCGATTTATAATGTTTTACATACAACGATTAAAGCGGTATATGCAAAGTATTATCCCAAAGAGGTAGTGGATTTCTTTTGCCAACATCATAGTAAAGAACATATTTTAGATGGTATAGCGTCTGGAAATATAGGCGTATTATTTGAGAATGGTGCGATTGTTGGAACGGGCTGCTTTGATAATAATCATATTACGGGATTATATGTGCTGCCTACTTATCAGAAGCAAGGCTTCGGATCGTATATTATGGATTGTTTGGAAATGGAAATTTCAAAAAAATTTGATGTTGCTGTTTTAGACGCTTCACTTCCAGCAGTGTTTTTATATGAGCATAGAGGTTATAAAACTGTAGGGCATGGAATTTATGAGTTAGAAAATGATGTGAAGCTGGTCTATGAAGTTATGGAAAAAAACTTAAAAATTAGTTGGTGTCAACGTACATAAAAGGCGGTATAAAATGAAATGCAATATAAGAAAATGGAAATTGTCAGATGCAAAAGATTTAGCAGTGGCTCTTTCCAATAGAAAGATACAAGATAATCTTCGGGACGGATTACCATATCCTTATACAGAACAAGATGGAGCAGACTATATTTCTTCTATGCTCTCTGCAAATGAAAATGATACTTTTGCATTTGCAATTACAGTAGATAACAAAGTGGTTGGAAGTATCGGAGTTTTCCGGCAGGAAAACATACATAGGCAGACTGCTGAATTAGGATATTATGTTGCGGAAGAATATTGGGGCAGGGGTATTATGACCGAAGCAGTAAAGCAGATTTGTGAATATGTTTTTTGCAAAAGCGATATTCTCCGTATTTATGCAGAACCGTTTGCGTATAATGCTGCTTCTTGCCGGGTGCTTGAAAAAGCAGGATTTCAGTACGAAGGTACATTGAGAAGTAATGCTGTGAAGAATGGGAAAGTCATTGACATGAAGATGTATTCTTTACTGAAAACAGAAATGTGATTTTCAATGCGATATTTCGTAGAGGTATATAGGGAAATATATTCTCTTATTAATGATATGAACATGGTGCTAGCACCATGTAATAAAGGCAGTTAAGGAGAAAATAGGAGTGGGTGAACGATTTGTTACGCTTTAGCCATTTTGAAAACCTTATTTTGCAAGGTCTTTAGGACGTAAATAAATGCAGAACGATATTTTATACCTTTACCCTCAAAAATAGGTTTTTACTGCGTAACATTTGAAAAATGGCTTGCTAATCTGTGGGGTTTTGCTATAATAAATGCGTGGCAACATTTTGGCAACAGAAAATCAGCAAGCCATA
>CAQBGY010000944.1:977-2236 GCA_948759685.1 uncultured Eubacterium sp. | reverse complement strand
ACGTGTGCTCTTCCGATCTTATAGCTATAATACCGTTAGCAATATTTGGTTTGGATTTATATAATACTTTTTATAATCGGCAAAATGATAAAAAAGAGGAAGATATAGCTAAACAAAAGTCCCGACCGCATTTTGAGGCGGAGTGGGGAGGAGAAGTTCCGATAGGAATGGAAGATTACTGGCGGATCAGTCTTTTGAATAAAAATGAGAATAACATTACAAGCGGTACTTTTGATGTGCAGTATAGAGTGTTTTTCCGAACGGAAATGGGAGTGAGCGGGACGCTCGTATGGGAAGATGTTTTTTGGGAATCAGAGATTGCATTTGACGACGACCTACAAGGCTGCTTTTTGTTTATAAAGGCTGATTTTTTTACACACGAAGAATTAATTATGGAAACGTGTGTGAATAACGATGTAGAAGTGGCGGAATGCGATTCTTATGCGTTTTGTTGCTTTCAATATATAGAAGATGGACAGGAAAAGACAGTGTATTATTTGATAAGTTTAAAGCGGTATGAGAAGTGTAAAGTTACCGAGGTAGAGAATCCCGAAGAATATATGAAAGGCTATTTGATGGATTCGTAGTATGTTTCTGGCAAGTGATATGCAGAAGAGGAGGGGATATGAGCCGCGATATATGTTTGTATATGCTGCTGATAGGACTCCTTTTTGCGGTTTGGGGAGCATTTTTCCAGCGTCAGGGGAAAAAACTCCCCCGAAAAATTATGAGTTTAAGGAAGAAATATTGCCCAGATAAACATAAAGAAAGTGAAAAGAATGCACGGAAGCAGAAACTGAAAAAGAAGGGAAAAAGATATAAGGCGTGCAAAAATATATGCTTTGTGTTCTCGGTTTTAGTGTTTGGGGCTACAGCAATGGCGGTGTTTGTAAAGCCGATTGTGATGCAAAATAAGGTTGATAAAATGCTGACAGATTTGGGTGGGGAAATGACGCGTTTTAATCTGCTTGAAGCGTCTGATGGCGATAAGGAAATTGAGGATGTTGTGGAGGAAATGTTTCATGTTCTACCATGTTGGGAACTGTACAATGTCGATTTTGAGAGTAGTGAAAAGAAAAGGCAGTCTTATGTCGATGCGATTTCCGAAGAGACTGGCGATAAAGAAAATCAAGTATTGGAAGAATATGTAATGATTAATCCGAAGGATGAGAAAGCGAGTGAAATATATCAGAAAAATAATGCTGCATTACGAAAAATAGAGCAGGTGACAAAACTTCACAAACTCAGGTGCAATTAAA
>CAQBGY010000944.1:0-967 GCA_948759685.1 uncultured Eubacterium sp. | reverse complement strand
CTGCTAAGACCTATACATCTATGCAGGAGGCAAAAATGCGATGGAAAAATTATTATATAAAGCCGGATCCTTCCATGCTGCAACAGGCATCTAAAGCTTCTGCAGACGCGGCGATTGGATTATCTGCAGACAGCGGTGCAATAGAGACGACGGTGAAGCAAGCGGGACTTGCGGTGAACGGTTATTTGTGTTTGATGCGCTATGAGCATGCAGGAGCATCAAAGGCTGACTGCTGTTTTTGGATTGCTAAAATTCTTAGAATATTATCCGAAACCATGCCTAAAGAATGGGAAGGGTTAGTGGAACATTGTGAGATGTTGTCTTACGCATTTTGTGAGCTGGGGGTCAGATATTTGGATGAACTGAATGAGAAAAATAATCATGCAGGAGAACTTCGGTTGTTGCATGAGGAGATGGATGTTCGGACACGTTGATGGCGCAGACAAAATTATGGATATTGTGTACGGTCATAGTGGTCTGCCTATTGCTTGCGGTCTGCAGCGCGGGGCAGGGAAATAGGGATGTTTCCCAAACGGATAAGCCGGTGGAGGAGCTTTCGGAAGAAGGAGAGGACTCCTCCTATTATGTAGAATTTGATGAACTTACTTGAGTTATGTAAACTCACACGCACAATCTATACCACAAAACGCGCAATCCGTACCATCTCTATAGAAAAATAATGTCTTTCTTGTATAATGGTGTCACCTTATAAATTTTCAGAAAATCTGGAAAAGGAGTTGACAGAAAATGATGAGAAAGATATCCCAAGCCTTAGGTGATCGGCGCTCTTTTGCGCCCTTTTTTGCTGTCCGCTCCATAAGACTGTTATTACATGATAAAGCCGTTATCTTCACGGGACAAGAACGAACTGTTCCCGCGTAGATAGCGGCTTTTTGCGCGCATAAGCATCGGATATGGAGGGATACGATGAAAAGACAAGATACAAGGGCAAAAGGAAACGGGAAAA
>CAQBGY010000943.1 GCA_948759685.1 uncultured Eubacterium sp. | reverse complement strand
GGTTATTCCAATTTGTGCTTTAGATTGAAATGATAATGTCTTGTGGTATTCCCGTATAATATGCTATTTTTCCCACTGGTATATTATCTTCCTTCATTTTTATTATTATATCAATGGTTTCTCTGGTAAGAGAAGATGGTATAGGGGTGAACAGAATATCTGACAGTTTATTTATGGCTTTAATAACTCTTTGCCTGTCTGATTCCATTTTTAAATTTATACCACTGAAAGTAGAAAGTTCATCATGCAAAATGAGATAGTATATTCCGCCTATTATCAGTGCGGATATAGTTACAATGTCAATATCCGTATCTGAGAACAGTTTTGAATATTTTTGGCATAGAGGCAATGTATGTAATTCTCGTAACCGGGCGGTACGCTGACTGGTTTCATTATTATTAGCCAGTTCCCATTTCAGAAGCTCTTGCATTGCTTTGTTCTCCGATAAAGAATGGAACAATCCTGTCAGAATGTTCGTGTACAATTCTTTATCATTGCTTGATTGTTTCTGGGACTTTATGATATCATTGAACCAGTAATCGTACTTTTTGACATACTCATCAATAAACTTGTTCAAATCCTCATATCTATGGTAGAATTGGACAGGTTCGATTTCTGCCAGATGTATGATACCGGTAACTGTCAATTTTGAAAATCCATCATTTTCAATCAATTGATTTGCCGCATCAAGTATACTTTCTTCTATGTCCTTTGCACTTCTTCGCTTTCTCCTTTCTTTCATTGTTCCTTTTTTATTTTTATATCTTTATTTATATCATTAAGAGCGTTGATTAAAGCATCCAACTGTTCATGTTCATGCGTGGCAAGAACACTGACCCTTAATCTGGCCTCTTTGGTTCTTACTGCCGGATATACAATTCCAATTGTAAAGATACCTTTTTCCTGTAACATTTTAGCTATTTCATAAACTTTTTTATTATCTCTTATCATAATGGGGAAAATGGGTGACACGGATTTGCCTATGTCAAACCCTTCGGTTGTCAGCCGGCTCCTGAGGTAATCGGTATTTTCCCAAAGTCTGGCTCTTATTGCCGGTTCTTTCTTTATTATTTCCAAAGCTTTCAAAATGGATGCGGTTACTTGTGGTGTAGGGGCTGCCGAGAAGACATTGCTGTCAGCATAAAATTTCAGGTATTGTATTATCTTTTTTGAGGCGGCGGCAAATCCTCCCACACAACCAAATGATTTGCTGAATGTTCCGGTGATGATATCCACTTGCCCCAAACAATTGAAATGTTCTGCTGTTCCTCTACCGTTGGCTCCCATTACACCTATTCCGTGTGCATCATCCAGCATCAACATAGCTTCATGGGTTTTGCAAAGAGAAATTATTTCCGGGAGCAAGGACAAATCCCCATCTTGTGAATATACCCCGTCTGTTATTACAAGTCTGGTCTGATATTGATCTTTGGTTTCTTTCAGCGTTTTCTCTAAATATTCCAAATCATTGTGTCCTATTCGCTTTACATTTGTCCCTTTTAATCCTGCCATTGCGCTTGTATGGATGTAAGGATCCACTAACGCAATGTCATTTTGACCTAATAAGGCTCTTAATATCCCTGCATTTGCCCCGAAACCGGAAGAAAACAGCATTGCGTCCTCCTGCCCTACAAAAGATGCGATTTCTTGTTCCAGTTGTTGATGTATATCGAGATAGCCACCTATAACCTGTGCGGCACAAGCACCTGTTCCATACTTGATAATAGCATCTATTCCAGCCTGTTTGGTTTCCTCTCGTTGTGACATTCCCAAATAGTCATTGGAGATAAATGCAGTGACAGGTCGGTCAAAGTCTTCAATGGTCATTGTTGACCCGACTCCTGTCTGGGAAGTTATCCAATAGCTTTTGCAACCAAATTCATTTAATTGATTGATGTACTGCTGGAAGTCGTCAGCTCTCTCGATAGCGTTCTTCTTTAAAGAAAGTTCAAAGTCTTTTAATGAGTAATAAACATTTTCCATATTAATATAATTTAGATTGTATAGTACAAATATAGATATTATTTATGTTTATCAACATATAATGGCAAAAAACATCTAAAAATGTTATTTTATATACAATATAGATTGTATATTTGTGCTGTAAACAATAAAAATAAGGATATGAAAATGGATTTTAAATTAAGGTGGGTGCAGTTAATTGCTCTTTTCTGTTTGATTGGAATGTATTCTGGTAGTTTAGATGATGAATGTAAAAATAGGAAGGAAAAAATAAAGA
>CAQBGY010000942.1 GCA_948759685.1 uncultured Eubacterium sp. | reverse complement strand
CTGCGATGGAGGTAATATCCATTCGCAACTCTCACACCCCCGCCGTAACCACGGAAGGTTTCGATGGGGTAAGAACACATGAGTATGGCAACATCGCGGCAGATCGTTCTTCTGGAAACATGGAACTCAAATGCCAGATTGTCGTATGTATCATGCCGCCTATGGCACAGTACCTCCAATAACTCTTGCCGTCGTTCACTTGGACTCATGCGCTCGCCTCCCTTCGATGCTCCTGGGGAGATGCTAAAAAACTTATGGGACGGCTTTTGTCCCATTCCTCCAAGTTTGTAAAGAAAATTTGAGCCGCTTGATTCTTGTGCATTTTGCTACCTCCGAAAATCTGAAAATTGGATTGATCCAGGTTCAGATTTCCGGGGCGGCGCACGGATGTTATACCAGCAATCGGAATTGTTCGACCGAAAACGACAAAACAGAGCGCCAGACAGTCTTAGTAACCGTCTGACGCTCTGTTTTGTTTTATTGAGGCATCCTTTTGCGCTTAATAATGCGTTTGCCGCGCTCTGAATGTCCGTTTCTGGTGTATTGCTTTTTTTGGCGATTTATCTATGACATTATTTGTACTTTGAAATAAATAGCCGCTCATGACTGGTCCTTTCCACGGCAGTCACAGGCGGTAACACGAATAGCCCCTACTCATGAAGCCGTTTTTTTTAATAGCTTCAAAGAAGGGGTTCGTCTATTTACGCATGATACAGACATATCAATACGTTTGATTAGTGGATTTGAATAGGGGACTAGGCACGATAGAATGTAGTTGAGGTGATGTAAAATGCGTAAATCGCAAAAACTAAAGAAAAAGATAAATAGAGAACCAAGTAAAGAACTCTTATACTTAGGCGAGCGCATAGAAACCGCAAGAAAGGACAGCGGATTAACACAGCAGGAATTAGCCGATCAATGTCACCGTGGGTATCGACATATCCAGAACATTGAAGCGGGTCTTGCCAATCCGTCCTTTGAGGTTTTGTCCGACATAATCCACCGGCTGGGTATTTCAGCGGATATACTATTCTTCCCCGATATTACTGAGCAGGAGGAAGAAACCCGACACCTGCTTAACAAACTGGCGGCCTGCACGGAGGATGAACGAAAAATCATCTTAAAAACGCTGGATTGTATGGTGGAGCAGTTTTTGAGACGACGTTATGGGTCGCCAGAAGAAACAACGGATTAAACCAGCGGGAGCAAGAATCTTTTGTTCCTGCTGGTTTCATTTTGTATTATAATAGGTAAAAAGCAAGTTTTAGGCAAATTATAGGCAAGATTTGAGCAAGATTATCGGGCCGTTTCGACAAAAGTGGAAAGTAAGTACCGTGGCGACCAATGCCTCAATACTCACTTTCCACTTTTTATTTCCCTACCTCACACCAGGTGGAACAAATTTATAACCGACACCCCGGGAATTTTGGATGTAATTTTTTCCTGCATCGGCTAATTTTTTGCGAAGATTTCCAATATGTGCGCGGACAGTGTTATCACCTGCGGAGCCAAGATCATCATCCCACACATAACTATATAGCTGACTTCTGCTCCACACTTGACCTGGATGCTGCGCCAAGCAGAAAAATAAGTCAAATTCCGTTCGTGTTAAGTCTATGCGGATACCGTCAATAACTACCTGACGATAGAGTGGGTTGATAATCAATTCCGTTCCAAATGTGATCGGGTAGCATTTCCGGGGCCTTTTGTCCGAATCACAATATAGCTGCATAAGTGCCTCTGACTGTGCCACACATACTCCCATATCCGCTGGCTTTTCCAGACAGGCATTTGCGCCTGCCTGGAAAAGTGTAACTATATCATCCGGTTCCATACTGGAAGTAAGCACTAAGATAGGTGTGCGCTTTTCCGATCTCATTACACCAATCATCGCTAAAGTATCTGTTTCGGGCAACTCAAAGTCCATAATAACCAAACAATATTCCTGTTGGATAAAATTATTGAGGGCATCAGGTACAGAGTTTGCGAGATAAATATCGGCACTCTGCATATATGATTTTATTGAATCGCAAATTGTTAAGTCATGCTCCACAAGCAGTATTTTCCTTTTTATCTCGATCACCGCCTTTCCGACTAAAAACAAGTGATGTGAATTTGTATCATTTCACTATTAGAAGTAGGTTGTGGTATGACAAAATGGGTCTTAATGGGGAAATAGGGGCTTTGTCCTATTTGCAATCCGCACCAGCGTCAGCATGACCGGCACCTCAGTCAGTACAC
>CAQBGY010000941.1 GCA_948759685.1 uncultured Eubacterium sp. | reverse complement strand
CGCTCCCTATCCCTCTGCTTTTTCTGAATATTATCCTTTACTCCGCAATGTTTTTTCCGATACTCATACTCATTCAAGAACTCATCATAGACTGTCATATTATATTTCATACTTTTCATTTTATCTTCATCATATCCCATCCGTTTTTGATATTCCTTTAATTCTGCCATTTGGTCAGTTGTCGGCGGAGGAAGCAGTTTTGTACGCTCTTCCAAGGAAAGCTTTGAAAAATCTACTGTTTCCTGTCTAATGATTTTTGTTTTTTTCTCTGAAACAGCTTCTCTTTTACCCTGCCACTCTTTTTATCTGCTTCTACCGTTATCTCCGATTCTTTACCCCGAACACTCTCAGAATATGGAGAAACATATTCTGATTTATCCGCTTTTCCTCTCTCCTCGCTCCATTCCTCATAATCATCAAGATACTGCTTTGCTTCCTCAATATCCTGCAAGGTTCTCCTGTATTCCACCTGCTTCTGCTCTTTCTCCTGCATATACTGTCTGATCCCTGCCACTGTAAATCGGCTTCCAAGTTTACTTCCTCTGACCGCCTGCGCTTTTCCTGTTTCACCCGCATGGTACGGAAGTGCATAACTAATGGTATTCCCTTTTAATCGTATATCCATGAGATATATTTTCTTTAACATCTCCACCACATCCTCAAGCGTTCTTGTTTCAGTGCTGTTCATTGTCAGTCTTACATAAGTCTTGATCTCTTCCTTAAAAGACAGCTTATCATGCTTCTGCATCTGACATTCCGCAAAACTTTTCCGTTCCTGCGTCCGTTCCTCATTATAGAATGTATTCCTGACCGAATGTGTCAATCCCCGTTTCTTGCGCTGTTCCCCGAAAAACTGCGACATCTCTTTCAATTCTGGCATTCCCCTACGGAAAGATTTACCGTCCTTCAGATTACAGCTGCTCACAATAAAATGCACATGGATATGCTCTGTGTCCGTATGCACCGCCCACATTGCTTCATATCCCTTGCTCCAAAAAAATTTATGCGCAAATTCCCTTGCTATCTTATCTGCTTCCTCATAGGTCAGCTTATCATTATCATCCGGATGAAAGGAAATCGACATCTTATGTGCCAGAATATCTTTCTGTTTGTAACGCGAATATTTTTTATCGTGCATCTTCCTTGTTATAAGCAGACTGTTAGCAAAATTATCCCTGTTACACCCAAACGCTCCGTACAGATCCGGTCTTGTCTTCTGGATCCTTTCTTTAATCTGTTCTTTTTTCGTTCCAAGAATATAATCTGCCGCACTTTTTAACTGTGCGACAGATTTGCAGTAACTGTAATTCACATTGACATTTCCATAAACCTCTGCCATAGATCATATCCCCCTCTTATTCTTTATTCCTGATCAGGCTATTTTCTCCCATATGCGCAGCAGGCTGTTTTCAATTTGTTTATATCTGTATTCCGTATATTCAAGCGGCTGCTTCATATCCATACCGCCATAGGTATTGAGTATCTTTGCTATCTGGTTGATATTGACTCCCTGTTTTTTTAGTTCCGCCGAAAGCTCTGACAATAAATTACGCACACCCTTCAGAGTAACGCCATCTGCCTGTTTTCCTTGACTTACCCGCAACAGATAATCTATAAAATCTGCATTGCTGCCATATCCGCTGGCTTCTTTTTGTTTTTCAAACTCTGCCTGCAACTTTTCATCGGTTCGGATATAGATTACTCTATCCCTTGTCCTATTTCCCATAAATTTCCTCCAATCTGATAATGTTCTATCTATCTTCTAAAAAAACAACCTTGCATTAAAAAAGAACCAGACACATTCTCCTCAACGTGTGTGGCTCCCAAATTCGCACTCCCTGTATCCACCTTTATTATATTGGCTACAAGAAATTGCACTAATGGCTACATTTTCAATATCATGTTTTTATTTAAAATATTGGCTACAATCCCCCTTTCCTTTGTGTCCATTCAATGCCATTTACCGTATTCTCTGTAGCCTTTGTCATAGAAATGCTCTGTAAGCAGGGCACATCATTCCCATAAGTCTGTCCGCTGCAAAAACGCAGCTCCCAGACGAAAGCCTCCCCTCGCTCTACGCTCCGTCCGGCTTTTCCACATCGCTTTCCCACTCTGGCACTTTTCCACCTGCCGCCGATGTGGAGGGAATGATATAGGCAGGTAGTACCGTTGGCTTGCCAGTTCGTCAAAAATAAAAATCGGAGTGCCTGTCGGACACCCCGATTTTTATTTCTTCCTCAC
>CAQBGY010000940.1 GCA_948759685.1 uncultured Eubacterium sp. | reverse complement strand
TAGCTTCCCACACCTGCAAATGTGATTTGATACAGAACCTTTTTCTCCTCCAGAATTTCAATTACCATAAGCAGCAAATCAATTCTCTTTTCCTCTTTTTCCAGCCGACCGGCAAATCCTATTTTTAGCGGCGTTTCAGAAGACAAAGAATAACTACGCTCTAATTGTGACGGGCACTCAACCGGACAAAGCATCGTATACACATTCTCCGTCTGAACGCCCCTTTCGATCATGTCTTTCCTAATAGCCGAGTTTACACATACATATATATCCGTACATTCCCGCATATCCATATAACTGTCATTTATCTCAGCATACCCACCCCTTATACCAGATATTACCTTCACTTTACCACCAAATATATCCCTCAGCATCTTTCCTGCAAGCAACGTCTGATCCGGCTGACTGGTCACAAGAATGCAGGGTAAATATGGAAGAATGCTGTTTAGTATCTGAACCATGTTATGAATGGAAAACATCTGCCCACTATCAATATCTGCTCGTATAAGACTATTTTCTAATTCTTCCGAAATATTGTATGTTCCTCTGTCAACTAAAATATGAGCCTCATACTCCCCTTCTCTCAAAAATTTAGAACATATTCCTTTCGTCCATTCCTCTATCCCGCCAAGACCAAGACCCGATTCACACCCAAAAATAACCGTCGTATAGGCCCGCTCACAAAGCAGCTCCTTTCGTATGAGTCCTTCCACGTCTATTTTTTGGTATAAATACATAATCAAGCTATAGTATGAGATTTCTTTATATCGTTCATACTGTTGATTCAGCATTTTTCTTATATCCGCAATTGCCAAAAAACTTCCCACTGTTATGCAGATTTCCAGTTCTGTTTCATTCCGTAATACTTCAGGTGCCTCAATTGCGTGCTTTCCTATCTTCTTTCCCCATAGTGCTTCATTGCTGTCTATGATATGCCCTACAGACATACCACATAAATCCAACAGGTCTATAAGGGAACCGCCTCTTTTTCCCACGCCGTATATTACTATATTTTCACTTATATCCACACTTCCTACCCTCTCACGCCACAACCCTTAATTTACCATTTTATTAATTTACACTTCAATCCTGCACAATATCGAAGCCTCATAGTCTGGGCAGCTTATATCAGTAACCTGCGTATCACCCAGCATCTCATTATTATATTTATGTGGAATATAACAGTAACCCTTCCCTTTCAAAAACCACTCATACTCCAAGTCAATATGCCCCATATCCAACGCCCAGTATCCGACCATAGCCAAATCATATGCAAGCACTGTCGCTGTAGGACCAAGAGCAATTATAATCAACTTATCCTTGCCATGTATTAACGCAGCCGCATAGATTTTGTCATATACATCAAAGGCATTTTCATTTGGTGCAATGATTCGCTCAATGCAAGCCGCATTATCAAACAAATCATTGCCCACTCCCATTCGCGTCCTGTCGCCTTCAACAAACAAAACATGTCGTTTATCCCAAATTTGTCTCAGTGCATCAAATCTTTTCCGCGCCGCCTGTATATCATCGTGCGGATATATCACATACGGTCTGCTAATATAAGCGTTATAATATTCCTTCTTCATGTCCAGTAAGGCGTAGTGTTCTTCCCGTTTTCCTTCTGCCATGTATTTTCTAATAGTGTTTTTATTTTCTTTTCTCAATCCTTCCATTGCACCATAATTATCTGCAAGTGCTATAATATGATTTTTCTGATTAGAAGCAAGAATATCTTTTAAACGCTTTGCCAGATCCTGATTATTGCATTGATATATATCCCTCGCCCTTCCTAGAATAATGTCAAATTCTCCGCCCCCATATCTACTCATAGAGCACTTTTCAGATAAAATCTTTTCGCACGTGTTCTCTATACTACAAACACGTGGAATCCTAATCTCATGATTCTTGATTTTTTCGACCGCTTCATAGAAATAATTCTCTTCAAAATACCGCAGATTGTTCTCTAATTCTTCAATCCGCCTATCCATATAATCCAATTTGAGCTTTATTCTCAATTTATCCGCTTCTTCTTCATTGAAAATTCCGTATTGAGACAATTGTATTGCACTGTCATTAAAATTCACTATCTTTTCGGGGGCTACTCCTAAATCCATCAATTCTTGATTTACCAGTATATACTCATAAATACACCACTTTACAACTTTTGAGCTAAGCTGTTTCTCCCAGGCATAGTCTTCGTAAGGCTTTGATAACAGCCATTGATTTTATGTGGGTTTCG
>CAQBGY010000939.1 GCA_948759685.1 uncultured Eubacterium sp. | reverse complement strand
CGCAAGCCTTTCTTTCTGTTCCACCAGCAGGGGGCGGGGATTTTCTCGTCCTCCAGTCTGCGCCTGATCCAGTTCGTTCCATGCCCTTCAGCCGCCCATCCGAATATCTTCTGCACAATCCAAGCGGTGTCTTTGTCTAGTATCAGGAAGTTTTTGTCCTCCGGTGACTTCATGTAGCCAAACGGTGCGATGCATCCTGTGAATTTTCCCTTTTTCGCCTTGATGACATAAGAGGAATGTACCTTTTTTCCGATGTCCTTTGAATAAATCTCGTTAAAAACACTGCGGAATGCGATAAGGTCATCATCTTTCCCCGTATCCACGCCGTCTGTGACGCCTATGTAGCGGATATGGTGTTTTGGGAAAAATTCGTCCCTCAACTGCCCTGAATGTGTGCTGTTTCGGGTAAGCCTTGACATATCCTTTGTCACTACAATGTCAATCTTGCCTTGTTTGCAATCGGCTAACATTCTTTGAAAGTCTGGTCTGTCCATGTATAAGCCGGAATATCCGTCATCAGCGTATACACCCGCAACGGTAAAACCATGCTCCTGACACCACGTTTCCAGCATATCACGCTGGTTGTGTATGCTTGCGCTTTCCCCGTCAAGGTTATCGTCCTTTGAGAGCCTGCAATATATGGCAACCCGTAAACTGCTGTGAAGCTGCTGTAATGCTGCGAAATTAGAATCCATCATGCTGTCCTCCATTTTCCGCAAAACCAACAGTTGTACCGCCAACATTTGCTTCACTGTCTTTAGTATAATCGATATATTGTGTTTTGTCAATATTGTATGTTGTTTTGTCAATATCAGTATTTTGTGTATCTGCCCCATTGATACGGTACTGTCTTTGTATCAGCTTCATAAATGCCTGCTGTCCGCTCTGTTTGCCATCAAAAACCGCTTTTACTGTAATATTCGCTTTTGCACTGGTGCAATTACCTGTCACATTATTCATAATTTTAATCCTTTCCATTTTCCGTAATTGCCCTGACGCTGTGTAAGGAAATGGACTTATTGGCATTGCCATATCCACAAGTTTCTGAAAAAATGCCATAAAAAAACAAAGAAACAAATCTGAATCGTCAGTTATTTCCTTGCTTTATGGCTACAATATTAAATTTTTGTTCTGCCTTACTCTGTCTGAAGCTATGCAGGCTGTTCTGCTTTTTTACACCAAAACCTAAATTTTCTGCAATTTCTTCAACTATGTGTTTTATTTGGTTTTAACAAGTAACGTACTGATTATGCCGACAACAACATATTTCAGATAATATTTCCATAAATTTAATCACAAACATAGGTGAGTATGTGACTTTTTCATGTTCGTAATCGTATCTTATTATAGTAAAATTTGATTTTACTTTTTCTAAATTAGTTTCAAAATCACCATCCATTTTCTCTTTAATTTGAATTTTAATACCATCACCACATTTATCATACAGTTCCTTTAAATCATGTATTGCCATATCTAACTGATTCTTAGTTTTCGTCTGGATATTATCTTTTTCAAAATAAACTAAATATTTCAAGTACAATTCACACGCCAAGCATGCATTTAATTCTGTTGGTATCAATTTATTCGACTTCTTTAGTATTTCAACTGCATCTCTAAATTGATTTGCTCTATCCAAGATTTCATAATCGTTAATTTCTATATCCATCCATACATTCTCCTATCTTACTGCTGTACATAAATATTTTTGGCGTTAGCTAAAAATAAAGCAACCATATATGCCATGAATAGCCTAACCAAACTTAAATTATTGTTTAGCTGTATATTCCAACACTATTACTTTACACCGTTTGAAGCCCTGCAAGCCGTTCTACCTCTGCTACGCTGAGTTCGGAACATTCTGCAATCTCCTCAATTGTCAACTTTCCCATTTTAATCATTCTAAGTGCCGTTCTCTTTTTTGTTTCATTTTCAGCTTCATTTTTTAATCTTCTTGCACTTGTTTCAATCAATGCTCCGCTCATCATATCACCTACGCCTTTCTGCACATTCTCATATTTCTGTGCAATCTCTTTAATCACATCACCGGAAAGCTCTATGATTGTGCGTTTGTCAAACGCCCCGATCACTCCCTGCTGTTCCAGTCCGTCAAGCCTTTCCAAGATAACCTGATACTCTGCTTTCAGTTTTTCCAGTTTCTGCTCGTTACTATTATACTCCGGAAAGCTGTTCTCATGTGAAAAAATGTAAAACGGAATCAGCATCAGCAGACGTTTTTCAAAAA
>CAQBGY010000938.1 GCA_948759685.1 uncultured Eubacterium sp. | reverse complement strand
GTTTTTCGTTGTACAAAAGTAGGAAACCATGCACGCTTTCTTGATACGCAAAATCTTGCAAATCAGAGAGAAGTAATCTTATTTGGTGGAGATTTGCTCCACCTTTTGGAACACCAGTAACGGTAATATTCTGCCGCCTTTTGCGTTCCTCCGGAAAAAAAAATCCTGATTTCGTTTTAAAATCAGGATTTTACTGTCTTTTCCTTTTCTTTGAAGTGGTGCCACCAGGAATCGAAAGTCGGTTTGTATGACACTATTTCTCAATAAGTTATATCTTTATCACGATGTTAGTCCCTTGAATAAGGTTTTCACAGCTTTGCACCGTTCAACACAAGTTTGTATCTTAGGTACGATTTCTGAATGCAAAGATAAAACTTTATTTGATATTATGATGTTTTTAGTACTAAATTCATTTACTGTAATTTACTCCTTAGGCTATCAATAAATGCATTTATATTAATATTTTCAATAATGTCATCGCATAATCCGGTAACAAATACACTTTCCTTTGTACCAATATTTTCAAGTTCTATTCGTATTTTCTTATAGAAGTTTTTATTATTATCAACTGCACCTTCTAAGGTTCCTTTATTGTATTGAGAAACAATTTCATCTAAAGATTGTACAATAAAATATTTGTCATTAATAATTCGTCGTAGTTGAGGATTATTATTCTCTTTGATTACACCATATAGAAATTTTTCTATACTTGGGATAGGTAAAAATATGTGAGGTAGTTTTTTCTGTTCTTTATTCAAATTATTGGCAATATCACCATCCAGTATAGAAATGATAGCGGTGTTTGTTCCTAAGACTTTCTTTGAGTATAGTTCTTTATGTAACTCCAACACATTTTGCCACCCTCCAACAGGGACACAATGAATGAGTTTGCTTGTTCTAAGGGAATATTTAGATAATATTTTGTTTACGACTAATTGAGATAATTCATCTTCTACAAGAAATAAAAAGTCAGGAGATACATTACTATATAAATCACGTATAAGATAACTTGGATAACAATTCGCTTCTATTGTTAAATTCCCATTATTGTTAGTGACTTTAAAAAGTTCAGAAGGGGAGATTGTACGAATTACTTCTGGGGAATGGCTTGATAAATAAATGATTAAATTAGAATGCTCTTTTACTAATTGCTTTAAAAAATCCATAAGTCGAAGTACTGCGACAGGGTGAAGAGCAAGTTCTAATTCATCAATAAGAACTAATACTTTTTGATTGCTTGGAAGAGACCTTCGTACAATTGAGTTATAGAGAAAGTGTAAAAGTGAAACTAAAAGACATTCTCCTGAACTCATTCGATATTGACTTACAAAATGACTTTCTACATTTATAAAATATGGACGATTTTTTATTGATAATTGTTGAGCAACATGCTTGTTTTTTAACCGTTTTAAAGTTCTATAATGAATTAAGTCTCCATGTAAAATGAAACTCATATGATTTTTTACATAATCGTCCGCATCTGCAAGTTCTTGTTCGGTAATTCGTCCTGATGCAATCATTTGTTCTATATTGGTTGAATCTTCGAATCGTGTACCATAAAATAAGCTCCCTTCATATAAACCATTATATCTGAGTGTATTTTCAGAATGTTTCCAATTGAGATTATTGCTTCGTTTCCACAAACAACACTTTCCATTTGTTTCAAATCTAACAAATGAATCATTTTTTGTGTCACTGATAGTAAGACGATTTAATTGATTTGATAACAATTGAGCTAAACATAACATCATTGTGCTTTTACCGCATCCATTAGTTCCTACAAAAGTATATATGCCATTATCAAAAGGGAGCTCCAATTGTGCTTCATTGATATTCTTTATATTGTGTATTTGAATCCTTAATGTATCCATATTGTCATAAAATTTGTTTTTATCGTTTTATTAAATAATACCCCCCAATTTTAGGTACACCTCTAAACTCTATAAGGTCTTTATCTTGTAAAGTCTTAATATATCGCATAGTCGTTCTTAAGCTCTTGTTGATATACTTACTGATTTCAGAAGCATTTAAGCCGGGAGTGGTTGCCAGCAGATTGAGAATAGCTTGTTCATTCTCGTTTATTGTATCATTTACTCTGTCATTTACTCTGCCATTTACTGTGTCATAGTTGGCAGAGTTAGTGATTTGACGTTTGAATACTACTGTAAACATCCCTTCCGTATGAAATTCCGGTTCGGGTAGATTTGCTTCCCTCATGGCTTCCTGCATACGAGGAATACCGG
>CAQBGY010000937.1 GCA_948759685.1 uncultured Eubacterium sp. | reverse complement strand
TCAGCGTTCGAGCCATACTTTATTGCGCTATTTGTGTTTTATCGGACAGCAATATTTTCAGATACAAGCGTCCATGCGCCCGAAAGTAAAAGGTCCGGTGAAACACGTATCACTTGCTTTTTCTTCGCAGGACATTAGCCGTTTCCCTGATAACGAAGAAGGAGATGCGCTGATGGTAGAGATTGCCAAGAAATGGATGGAACAAATGGGTATTCGTAACACTCAATATATCATAGCCCGACATCACGACACGAAACATCCTCATTGTCATTTGGTGTTCAATCGGATAGACAATGAAGGCAATCTCATTTCCGACAGCAATGAAAGAATACGCAATATTAAAGTATGTCGGGCTTTGACTAAAGAATATGGATTGTACTTTGCCCCTAAGAATAGTAAAGCCAGAAACAAGAGTCGTTTGCGCCCTTATCAATTACGGAAGTATAATCTACGTTCTGCAACTCTTGATGCACTGGCAGTATCTCGCTCTTGGAATGATTTTCTTGGCATTCTCAAAAGTCAGGGTATAGGTATGCGCTTTAATCATGCAGATAACTCTGGTAAAATTCGTGGTATATCATTCTGTCAAAATGAGTATAGTATAGCCGGTTCTAAACTTGACCGTGATTTGAGTTTTAACAGCCTTTGCGTTACGTTGGGCAATATGACATCTGAACTGATAATTCAACCCCACCAAGCCATAACTTACGGTGGAGCTGGAGGAACAAATAATGAACAAGGATGGCGAGACGACAAAGACAAGGATAACCAAAGAAACGAACCTTTTTATAAACCCTCAAAACGTAGAAGATAATGAAAGAAGATGTGGTAGCTGCAAATCTCGCAAATTTACGCCAAAGTATCAACGAACTAAAAGAGTGTATAAAAAAACAGAATACTACAGTTCCTAAACCAGAGCAATCAGTAAAAGTGGACTTTGATGAAAAGACCATTTATAATGGAGTTGCCAAAAGTTTTTGTGCTTGCTGGAACGATGCGTTATCAGTGGTGAAGAAGCATATCTGGAAGCAACAACCGGACACATTGCCGTTTTCGCTGTGGTTCCCGAAACTCATTGAATTATTCAAACAGAAGTCTAAATTTCTTGAATATCTTTATCGACACGTTTGCGATTACAACCTCAATCGTATGGCTATCGAGGCAAATACCGAAAGCATATTAAAACGGCAGGATGAGATATTTGCCAAAATCAATGAGTTGAAAAGTCCTGTAACCATTATTCCACCTAATATCAATGGGATGTTTATACGTGGCTATCATATCAAACTTCGATATGTTGTAGCCTTTATTGTCATTATTGTTACGTGGGCTGTTGTAGCATCGGTTAGTAGCATGAAGTATAAGGAAGAATCCTTTGCACATTATTCGATGTATAGGGCGGTGAAAGAGCTGTACTTAATAAAAAAGTAGATAGCAATAAAAAAGGAAAATTAGTATATGTTTCTACGTATATACTGTTTACTCCAATTTATCCTTTTACATTTCAATTAATTATGAATGGATTTTTTTATATTGGTGTATGTTAATATAAATTTTAGCGTTATGATTTACGGATACATTAGAGTAAGCAGTGATAAACAAACTGTAGAAAACCAACGTTTTGAGATAAGTAACTTCTGTAAAATTAATGAGTTAATAATTGACGATTGGATAGAAGAAACTATCAGTGGAACGAAAATTTACACAAAACGACAGCTTGGACGTTTACTACGTAAAGTACGCAAAGATGATATTATCATCTGCAGTGAGCTTTCACGTCTTGGACGCAATCTTTTTATGATTATGGAAATCTTGAATATCTGTATGACAAAGGAATGTAAGGTATGGACAATTAAAGATAATTATCGACTTGGGGAAGATATACAAAGTAAAGTCCTTGCCTTTGCTTTTGGACTGTCAGCTGAGATAGAACGCAATCTTATCAGTCAACGTACAAAAGAGGCATTAGCGAGAAAAAAATCAGAAGGGGTAATGCTTGGACATTGTCGTGGCTTTCGCTGTAGACTTAATCCCAAATGTGCCAACAAACATGATTATATTGTAAAAGAGTTGGCTAAAGGAACAGAAAAAACTGTTATATCTAAAAGGTTGAAAGTTTCAAAAACAACATTATATCGTTATCTCGTTTATACGGGGCTTCATTTGCCTATAAATTGTCAACAAGAAGGGTGGGAAGAGTATGGTATCTATCATTGATTTCTATGTACTACAGAAGCGACCCTCAAA
>CAQBGY010000936.1 GCA_948759685.1 uncultured Eubacterium sp. | reverse complement strand
GATACGAGGTCTCACCCGTTGCATCTGTGGCACTAAAGCTAGCACTTCATCCGCATCCTGTAACCGGTTTTGAAAATCAGGGATCAAGCATCCCTCTATTAATTTGCACCAGTCTCCGCCCTCGGCTGTATCCAGCAACAAATATCTATCCCAGTCTCCATTCTTTCCTTTCCGCAGATATTGAATCAAATCACGCTCAGAATCCAATCTACCAAAGGGAAGATCTCCGGTAATCAACTGGTACATCATCACTCCAAAAGAAAATATATCCGTTGTAGGTAAAACTGTAGCATCCTTACGAGGGTTCAATTGCTCAGGAGGCATATAGGCATAAGTGCCAAATATCTGTTTAGGTTTACCTAAAATATTCCTTTCAGTCATTCGCTTGTTACGATCACCGGAAATACCAAAATCAGTCAAGGCAAACTCTCCATTCTTTTTCACCAAAACATTTTCCGGTTTCAAATCACGATGCACCTTCCCACAATTATGCAATGCCTTAAGACCACATAACACATGAGTGGCAACTTCAGCCAAGTCAAGATGGGACTGAGATGCCGCACTTAACAAATCTCCACCAGGGCAATACTCCATCACTATATAAGGATTACCTTCCACTACTCCATGAGAAATAGAATGAACCAAATAATCGCTATTAATACGCCCCGTTTCAAACTCCATATCAAACCGTGTCATCAAAGATTCTCGTATATCCGAAGGAACTTCCCACAATTTCAAGAGTTTAAGAGCCTGCAAATTTCCACTATAATCTTTTACAGCATACACCTTTCCAAAAGATCCCTCTCCAAGTACTTTACTTACCTGGAAGCGGTTATCAATGATATCCCCTATAGCAAAATTACATCTCTGAGCAACTACCGGCATATTAAATGGTTTTATTCATGAAACTCAAACAATCTGTTTCCCAAAAGAATAATATCACCATCGTGTAATTCCACTTTTTTCGCAGCCTGAACAAAAGTCGTTTTCTGCTCGCTTCGATCTTCAATATACCAATGTCCGTCAACCCGAGTAACAATGGCCTGCTGACGCGATGTAATAGATGAATTATTCTGTTCCGTATTATCACGATTTAAAATCACTTCTTTTCCTTCATATTCTTGTTCCTCAAAATCATGTCGTTCGTTGACTCTTTTTAAAGGTTTCAAGACAAATGTGGGATCCATCTCCATATTCATCATATATGGATTGACTGTACCACGAAACTTATTTTTATTCCCGTCATCTGTGTTCATCCGTGTCGGGCGTCTGGCCGTTTCTCCCCCTCCTCCCGAAGCAGGACCATTGTATCCAGCCTCAAAATGAGAAGCACTTCCAGAACCTTTGATAGAGAACTTACAGTTGGGACATTTCTCAGTACCCGGACGAACAGGATAACCACATTTAGGACATTGGCTTGTTTCCTCACTATGTGAAAGATTGTCATCTTTTTGAGAGTTATAGGAACTACCGCCAAAGATTTCCTGCTCCATCACAGTCTTATTCAGCTGTTGTTCACCAGCAAAAGAATTGCCTCTTCCTGATTCATTATAAACCTCCTCATTGTCCGCTTCTAATGGCGCATGGCATTTTACGCAGACCTTTTCATTTGGCTTATTAGGCCAACCACAGTTTTTGCACCGCATATTTCTAAATTTAAGGTAATCACTAAAAACTAAAAATCAGGAATAAACGCATAGAAAAAGCGCAAACCCGATTGTCATCCGCCTCCAGGTATCGCCAAACACCCACTGCACAAATGAACAACTTTGTCTGCGCTTCGTTATATTATAAGAAGTGGTCATAGCACCTGCTTTTTCATAGAAACAGATAGAAAAAGCAAGCCCATAGATTATACAGGTTATAATAATACGAGGTAAACAAACGTTGTAGCATTCTTCTTGTGCAGTCTTAAAATTTGGCGATTTTAGAGACAAGATATTAGCTAACTAACGCTCGTAAGCCCAATATTTCAAAAAGCAAAGACTTTCAAAAATCTTTGCTAATCGCAAATTTAAAGAAAAAAAGGAACTCACCAATGGAAAATCCACCTTTTTCTTTAAATATTAAAAAATCGACAGTACTTGTCCTACATACATAAAACACTGTACTGTCGAAAACAGCCTTGTGCAGTCTTTATAAAATTGGCGATATTCCAGAGGACAAGCGCTATTTTATTGTCAAATATACGCTATAAAAAAAAGATTCAAAATTAAGATTTGTTCAGAATGGATTATATCAGCCGTTTTA
>CAQBGY010000935.1 GCA_948759685.1 uncultured Eubacterium sp. | reverse complement strand
AACTTCGAATCAGCTCATTAACCAAATAGGGATTGGGAAAGAACAAGAACTGCAGAATTTGGATTCGCTTTCGTTGGATAGAGATACCTCAGAAAGGTTGTTTGGAGCAATCTATGACCGGATGATTGTGTTGACAGATAAAAGTATTTCTGAAGAAAAGATATTTTCTATAGCGCAATTGCAATCGGAGCATTCTGCATATAACAATATTATGCTAATAATATCTGCTTATGTAGCAAAAAAACATAATAACAAGGATTTGGTTAATGAGCTGATTCGAAGTTGTAGCAATCATGTGTATACGACAATATGGAATAAATGGTCAAATAGAGACGAAGATAAAAATTAAGAAGGTGATTTTTTTATGAATAAGAAAAACACGAAAGAATCCGTAAAGGATGAGGTTTTGCATAAGGAAATAGATTTGATACAAACTTGTATTACAAGAATGGCGGACAATTCGTTTAAGCTTAAAGAACTATATATTTCATTAATCTCAATAGGCTTGACGGTAATGATTAGCCAAGAGAGTAAGCTGCTAATGGTAAGCATATTTTTGATAATAGTTTCCGGCGTATTTTGGGGATTGGATGCTTTCTTTTTTAAAATGGAAACATTATATCGATGGAAATATGAGTGGATTATTAAAAAGAGAATGGTAGACGAAACGAGCTACTTATATGATTTGAATCCATATATATAGAAACCTGTGGTTAGATGCAGATGTAAAATGTGAGTGTTTAATGCACTTTGTTTTTACTAAAACACTGGTTTCATTATATAGTATAGTGATAGGGATTGCATTGATTTTATTGGTTGTGGGCATACATTAGGAAGGGGAAATTATGTACACAGGATTTAAATTAAAAATAAAATATACATCAGAGTTTTGGGGTGGTAAAGAGGAATATAAGAATTTTGCAGAAATTGGTAGGAGGCATTTTGATAAGCAAAAAGCAATATGTGAAAAAAGTTTGAAAGAATATGTACAACAAGAAGT
The DNA here is from genome assembly GCA_948759685.1 of uncultured Eubacterium sp. The sequence goes on along the minus strand of CAQBGY010000935.1, from coordinate 1,251 downwards.
AATTAGTGGAACGGAAATACAAAATGAATGGTTTCTGCAGGTCAAGGCTGATATATTCATTTCGCATTCACACATTGATGAAGAATTGGCATGCGCATTAGCGGGTTGGATTTATAAAAAATTTGGATTGACGAGTTTTATAGATTCAAATGTATGGAATTATTCAGATGATTTGTTAGAGGAACTGAATGCTAAACTAAGCAATCGAAGAAGACAAGAGGGCGGTGGTTATCTTTATGACTATCAAAGAAGTAATCAAGTATCACAACATGTGGATGCGATGCTGTCAATTGCGTTGCAAAAAATGATTGACAAGGTAGAAACTGTGATAGTCTTGAATACGGAGAATTCAATAAAAGTGTGTAATGATACACAAATGGAAGAAACGTATTCGCCATGGATTTATACCGAAATAGTATGTACTCAAATCATACGTAAGAAACCATTACTTGCATATCGAAACTATCAATTTGCACATTCAACCGATAGGAGATTGCTTTTGGAAAGCGTAAGGGATGTATTGCGTTTTAACATTTCATATAATATTTCATTAAAGCATCTTGTGTCATTGTCTGAAGAAAATTTGCGAATGTGGTGGTCGAAGTATAATTCTGCGTTGCAAGGGGATGATTGTGAGTATCCCATGGATATATTATATGAACTAATGGGTTCAAGCGAGGTGGAAAAAACCAAAGAATTATATGGTATATTCAACAAGCGGGAGATAAATACATTGCGCCATGCTTATTCAGTAAAAAATGAGGATGAAGTAGAGGATTTGCAACATGCATTAGAGAATCTAATTATTGATAATTTTATATGCTGTGCGGATTGTGATCGGGTTAGAGTAATATATGAGTAGGCAGTGAATAAATAAAGGATAATATAAGATTATCTGTTATGATCCCAGGGGTCAAGGAGGATACATATGAATATACAATATGATTTTGCTTTTTCTTTTGCAGGAGAAGACCGGGTATTGGTAGAACAAGTAAAAGAAGGACTGCAAGGATATACTGTTTTTTACGATAATGATTACCAAAGTGAACTATGTGGCAAGGATTTATATAAATATTTAAGGAATTTATATTTGGAAAAAAGTAAATATGTAATATGTTTTTTATCAAAGCATTATCGTCAAAAAATCTGGACGAATTTAGAATTCACCGCAATCAAAGAACGCCTTATGGCAACTTTTTTTGCTTCAGATTTTTTAATTCCCATTGTTCTGGATGAAGATGGATTTCTTGA
>CAQBGY010000934.1:1852-2256 GCA_948759685.1 uncultured Eubacterium sp. | reverse complement strand
CTTTTCTTTACTGCTTTCGGCAGAAAGCAAAGACATCGATTTTGTTCTTGGTATTGGCGATTATTTCGACCTTTTTTTTGACAGGTCTGGCAATCCGTGATGCATCCGAGGGTGCGACTGCGGATGTGCAGACAGCTATCGGCGGTAAATTATTTTTGGAGATTGACCCTGCCAATCAATACGATTCGAGCCGGGACGGATACGGTATGACCTATACCTATAATGGCGATTACATTACCCCGGAGATTTTAGATGCCATTTCAAAGGTGGACGGCGTTGTAGATTATAACTCTGACAATCCGAGAGGATTTTGGGGAGCAGGTGTAGACTTTGAATATTTACCTGCGGCGTTTCATCTGAGCTACACCCCTTATGGAAGATCGGAAGAGCACACGTCTGAACTC
>CAQBGY010000934.1:0-1842 GCA_948759685.1 uncultured Eubacterium sp. | reverse complement strand
TTATACGGCAGCTCTTTCCTCTGAAAAAAGTTCTGATTTTGAAAGCGGAAAATATAGCCTTGTGGATGGCAGGCACATCACTCCCGAAGATAAGTATGTTGTGATGATTTCAAAAGAGCTTGCGGATTACAATAGGCTGTCTGTAGGCGATATAATGACCATGTACTGTCTTGACTCTGACAGCAATGTGAAGCTTGAAATCATTGGTATTTTTGACGGTACGGAGGGTACTTCTGGAAACGGAGGTTTTTCTGTATCGGATATACCCGCAAACTGCGGCTATGTGGACTACACGACAATGTTTGAAAACTTTGGTCGTAAGATAGATGGTTATACACAGATTGATATTTATGTGGAAGACCCTGTAAGCATCCAGAATGTCTATGATAAAGTAAAGAACTTGTCAGAGCTTCGTGGGAAATCCTTGAAACTAAGCATTGATACGGATGAATATGAGGTCGTACAAGCACCTCTTGAAACCTTGCAGAGCTTAGTAAACACTATCATCGTGATTATCGTAGTTGTAAGCTCTCTTGTGCTGACACTTCTTTTAACTCTTTGGATTAGAGGGCGTAAAAAAGAGATTGGCGTTTACCTGTCTATCGGCAAGAGCAAGACGGGCATTATCGGACAATTTTTTGTGGAAACGGTGACTGTAGCGATTGTCGCCTTTGCAACTTCTGTTTTCTTTGGCGGTCTGATTGCAGGAAAAGCAAGTGAATTTCTGGTGTCCAGAGTAACAACAGGTGCAGCAACGCTTAATGTTGAAATCTCAGCGGCATATCTATTGCCTCTATACCTTATCGGTATTGCCATTATTGCCGCCTCGGTGGTACTTGCATCGTGGACGGTGTTCCGTTTGAAGCCGAGAGATATTCTTTCAAAGATGAGCTAAGGAGGTATAAAACGATGAGTATTATGGAGATAAAAGGAGTTCGCTACTCCTATGATAACAAGCGAAATGTGTTAAAAGGCGTGAGTGCCGAATTGGACGCAGGGAAAATGTACGCCATACTTGGACCGAGTGGCTGCGGAAAGACAACGCTGCTTTCCCTGCTTGGTGGGTTAGACAGTCCCCTTGAGGGTCAAATCCTTTTTGATGGACAAGACATTGAAATCACAGGTCTTGCGGCACATCGTAAAAATAATGTAGCCTTTATCTTTCAGAGCTACAATTTGATTGACTATCTAACACCAAAAGAGAATGTAGCTCTCACTTCAAAACTGCCGCCACAGCCTATTTTAGAGCGTGTGGGACTGACCGAAGAAGAAAGCAAACGGAGTGTTTTGAAACTCTCTGGCGGACAGCAGCAACGGGTAGCAATCGCCCGTGCATTAGCTTCTGATGCAAAGGTCATCCTTGCCGATGAGCCGACAGGCAACCTTGATGAAGATACAGCAGCAGAAATCACGGCAATTTTGAAAGAATGTGCCCATCAGATGAATAAATGCGTGGTTATCGTCACGCACTCCAATGAGCTTGCAAAGCAGGCAGATGTTATCTTTCGATTGAAGAAAGGTGACTTGCAGGTCGCAGGAAATTAGAGGGTAAGCAACGAAATATTCAGAATGAACAGGAGGGGGTAACATGGGAAATTAGTTGTATTAGATATATCCGAATCCGGCAGACAGCTTGGTGAGAAGTTATTTGCGGTTCTTAATGCTGGAAGAAAAAAAGAACTGACTGAATTTGTCCGGGAATATGAGGGAAACTGTGTTCCACATTTTCCTTCATACCTTCGTAGCAACAATCCATCATTAACTGAATTTCAGGAGGGCAACCTGTACGTATGCCTGGAGCAAAGGCTTGCACGGGTTCAGGATCAGACTGTCAATCTGACA
>CAQBGY010000933.1 GCA_948759685.1 uncultured Eubacterium sp. | reverse complement strand
TGCAGATACAGCAGAGTGTGCCAACTTAATTGAGAGGTTTTACCAGATTCTCCAGAGTAAGGGTATCACTGTTGATCGTGACACATTTAATTCGTTTATGAAAAGTGCTTTGTGCGGAAAGTAAGGAATGCTGGGGTAGGGCTTTATAGTGAAATAAAATCAGAGAAGGAGACAGGATAATAATGGGAAACAGAGAAGTGAAAACATTAAGAACAAGCATAGGGCATGTAGATGAATGTGGATTTTATTGAGTTTCGGCAATACTTCCGGTGCGTATTACCGCAAATGATATTGATACAATTGTATCAAACTTCATGGGTAGTACCAGCAGGGGGTGGTGTGATTCTGTAAAGATAGATGGTGAACTGTTTGGCACGGATAAGGAGAAACAGATTGACAAAGGCGGGAATTTAGTCTTGCATGACGCACGGAAGAACAGGGAAGAAATATTGACAAAAGAAAAACTTATTCGCGATATCCAGATGTATGCAGAGAAGCCGGTATATGGTGATGTTTTTGAGGTAGTGGATCAGCCTTTGATTTATTAGTGGCAGCTTGTCAAGAAGATATATGTGCATCCAGTTTCAGAACTTAAGGAAGATATTGAAATAAAGCTCACAGATAATTAACGCAAAATGTGATGGACAAGAGTAAAGGCTTGTAATATTCTCGCGGTGAACTGTCTTGCTATCTCGCGTTATGTTAGTAAGTGGGATTCTTATGTTGAGATCTATGTCAGATATAATAACGTAGGAGCCATGCCTAGTTTCTGCTAGGGCAAGGGCTATTTTAACTTGCGTACCATTAAGTTTTTGGGTATAATGTAGTTACAGTGAGAAAGGGGAGAAATATGACAGAAAAGGATATTGCAGAGAAAGACTTGGAAAGCTACAATGATGTTTTTGCTGATATTGTGAATGTACTGCTTTTCGGCGGTAGGCGGGTTGTGCAGGAAGAGTCTTTGTCAGATGCCCGTTCTGGCTCGTCATACAAGGCGGATGATGGTCTTCATACACAAGATCGTGATGTTGCAAAGTATTGGAAGGAAAGCGCGTCTGGGATCAGGATTGCATTATACGGATTTGAGAACCAGACAAAAGAGCATGACTATATGCCATTGCGGGTTATTGGGTACGACGGGGCAGCCTATCGGGAGCAACTGTTGAAGAAGGAGCAGGAAAAGCCTTGCTACCCGGTCGTTACGTTGGTTTTGTACTTTGGGGAGAAGCGATGGAGTAAGGCAAGAACATTATACGAGTGTATCGACGTAAAAGAGGATTTAAAACCATATGTAAATGACTATAGGATAAACTTATTTGAGATTGCATACCTGACCGATGATCAGGTTAAGATGTTTAGGAGTGACTTTCGGTTTATCGCGGATTACTTTGTCCAGGTCAGGAAGAATAAAAGTTATGTGCCATCCCAAGAGGAGATCAGGCATGTGGATGAGACATTCCAACTTATGAAGGTGCTGACAGGGGACAATAGGTTTGAGGAGACATTGGCGCGAGTGGAGAATAAAGGAGGCAGGATAACTATGTATGATGCATTTGCTGATGCGGAGAAGCGGGGTATTGCACTTGGAAAGGAGCAGGGTATTGCACTTGGAAAGGAGCAGGGAAAGGAAGAGATGGTAATAAACATGCTTGCCAATAATATTCCACCAGAAACAGTTGCAAAATGTGCAGGTTTATCTTTAGAGAAGATTAAAGAAATTCAAAATAAAAATAACAGTTCTTTTATTAACCTTTTTTGATAATAGGCGTATGGTACATGGCAGGGACTAGGAGTCTAAAATAGGGTAGCCCGACTTTATCATTTCGTGAGGTTTTTATTTGGTAGCGGTTTATGCTTAACAGCCACTAAAGTACAGAGAGATAAGAAATTAGATGTCACTGAAAATTCATTGAACCTCTTTTAAATTATTTATTTTTTGGTTAATAAACTTAACCGTAGAAACCACCCAGGTTGTTTATAAGAAAGCAGCCTGGGTTTTTGTTTTCCTAGGTGATGCAGTAATTTAAAATTGTAGAAATAAGAGGGGCGAAGTGCGACAGAAAGGTGGATTTAAATGAGGTTGAAATGTTTTAAGAAGTTTTGTTTTGTATTGATGCTTACAGGGTTGTATTCTTGTGGCAGCATGGAGGGCGCAGCGGATAGTACCCCTATTCCAACATCAGTATATATTCCGGGTATACTGTTGGACAGTGGGTCAGATAAGGGTGAAACGAGTGCTGACAAAGAAGGGGATGC
>CAQBGY010000932.1:1873-2259 GCA_948759685.1 uncultured Eubacterium sp. | reverse complement strand
CAGGCAGACACTTCCGAAAGGGTGGGAATATTCCGAGCAGGGGAAGCCCACAGGCAGATTTTGAAACAGAAATCGTTGCTAAAGGTCAGCAATGGCAGCATGGGATACGAATGGAAGCCAAATGAGTCAACGCTTTTGTCAGAGATGTATATTTTGTTAAATTCAATGTAGCGATAAAGAAGTTGATAGTGAAAATTTTAGAATGAGGAGGAGTCGGATGACAAGAGAAATGGAGTATGCAAAGTGTATGGCAGTCCTTCGCAGGATTTACCGCAAGGGGAGTATTACAGAATCAGAGTATCGATATGCAAAGGGGAAACTGAAAGACAGATTTATGATTGTGGAAAATACCGAGATCGGAAGAGCACACGTCTGAACTCCAGTCA
>CAQBGY010000932.1:0-1863 GCA_948759685.1 uncultured Eubacterium sp. | reverse complement strand
GATGTTTTAAAAAGAAAAATTCTTTGTAGCTGTCATTTTCCATATAGGGCTGGCAGAAATCAATATGCAGATTATTAAAAAGATTGGAGGAATTGTATGAGCGAAGTGCAGGTATTGCAAAAGACAAAAATTGTTCCGAATGGCAGGAACAGGGGGAGTACGGGAGCACTGAAGATTGACCGCATCAGGGTGGCGGCATACTGCCGTGTATCTACCGATGATGATGAGCAGTTAGGGAGCTTTGAATCACAGAAACTGTATTATGAACAAAAGATAGCATCAAATAAAGAGTGGGTAAATGCAGGAATATTTGCGGATGAAGCGGTAACAGGCACAAAGACGGATAAGCGGAGTGGATTTCAGGATATGATTGTCCATTGCCACAATGGCGAAATAGATATGATACTTACAAAGTCTATTTCACGGTTTGCCCGCAACACGGTAGATACGCTGAATTATGTGAGAATACTCCGCGACCGGAATATTGCCATATTTTTCGAGAAGGAAAATATCAATACACTTGATATGAACGGCGAGCTATTATTGACTATTATGAGTTCCCTGGCACAGCAGGAGGTGGAGTCGCTTTCACAGAATGTCAAGATGGGATTGCAGATGAAAATGAAGCGCGGTGAATTAATCGGTTTCAATGGCTGTTATGGATATGATTATCATACCGAGGACAAGAGCATAACTGTCAATGAGGAAGAAGCGGAGATTGTCCGTATGATTTATGATATGTATCTGGAAGGCTATGGAACGACCACGATTGCAAAACGGCTGGTGGAACTTGGAATTAAGAATAAAAAAGGAGAAGTAAGCTGGCATACGCATGGTGTTATGGGGATGATTAAAAATGAAAAGTACAAAGGGGATATTCTTCTTGGAAAGACATTTACTACCGATCCAATTTCCAAACGCAGGCTTGCAAATATGGGAGAAGAAAACCAGTATTATCTCAGAGATCATCATGAGCCGATTGTCTCAAGAGAAATCTGGGATAAGGCGGAGGAAATACGCATGAAGCGTTCCCGAAATAAAGTAGTTGAAACAACCGGAAACAGGGAACGTTATACACGCCAGTATTCATTCAGCAGTATGTGCGAATGTGCCTATTGCGGACATAAACTAACACGCAGGACAAGACACAGCAGGTCTGATTATGAAAAACCGGTGTGGCAGTGTATGAATGCCACTAAGAATGGCATTGCTAACTGTCCGAACTGTAAAGCAGTCGATGAAGCAATTTTAGAGGGAGCTTTTCTGGATGCTTTTGGACTGCTGGCAGGTAATTTTGATGATGTGCTGGATGTGGTATTGTCATATGTGGCGGAATCGGCTGACAGTGATGAAAATATACGGAAGAAACAGCAGATTAATAAGGATATTTCTTCACTGGAATCAAAAAAATCGCGGATGACAGACATGCTGATCGATGGTACAATATCCAAAGAGGTGTATGAGGAAAAAATGGTAGATTTCACCAGAAAGCTTCATAAGCTGTCTGAGAGAAAAGCACTTCTTGAGGACAGCATCTGCACGCAGAAAGATATAAACAGGCGGATGTCAGAACTTCGTGACACACTTGAAAAGGAACAAGTCCTTGATGAATTTGACAGGGTAGTTTTTGAGAGTATCATCGACAGGGTAATTGTTGGAGGATATGAGGAAGACGGTACACCCGATCCTTATAAGCTGACTTTTGTGTTAAAAGGCAGTCGGGCAGGAACGGTGCCACATGCTAAGGAGCAGTTTAAGGAAAAGACAAAGAAGTCAAAGGAAGAAAAGAGGGTGTCATAAGATGGAGAGCAGGCTGGCAGAAGTTGTTGATAAGACTGTAATTAGATCGGAAGAGCACACGTC